>NZ_JBHRXY010000014.1:0-89431 GCF_042648745.1 Paracoccus angustae | reverse complement strand
TCGTTAACGACGTCGCTATGCACGTGTCTTAGCCGATCACCCCACGCTCAGGCAGGCGGTGGAAATCGGGTGGTTACTCTTTAGCTTCAGCACGCGGCTCTTGAACTCTTCAAGGCCCGGATGAACGATGCGATCCATCTTCGCGTAATTCGTGTCCAGACGGTAGTTCGCGATGGACATCAACTCGCGTAGCTTCTCCTGGTATTCGTGAGTGGGTTGATATTTCCGCCCATCAGGCCCCCACGACTCGATTAGTTCATTTGCCCGCCGCAACTGATCCTCGGTCGGATCTTGAATACGGTAGCCATTCGTATTCGTCTGCTGGAGATTGCTGGTCCGATTTTCCGTGTTTTCAGGCTCCCGTACCAGGTAGTGTGGCGGGTTGTGGTAGTGGTTGTCCCTTGCCTCAGCCACTGACCGGCCGGAAACGATCACGACGTCAATGATCTGGGGCTTCCCATAGAGGATCTTCTCCGGAAGCCACGCCAGCATGCAGACGTCTGTATTGTTGTCCGTGAAGTGGTTCTGGCTGTCCTTGAAACGGGCGGTGATTTCGGTCGATAGCGGAAACCATGCCTTGATCTCAAACCCCGGCTGCGGTGTCACTCCGTCGAAAACGGCATCCGGAAACCCCGGGTCCTGACGAAGCCATGTCCCCTGGCCTGCGAACTCTTCCTGATCGTCGAGGTATTCGACCACGTTGAACTCGATCAGATTGCCCAGGATCGGCGATAACTTCGAGATGATCTTCGAGAGATTGACCGCCGCTTCAGGTGATACCGGGGGTTCGACCGTCAAGACGTCGAACCTGTGCCCGGACAATTCCTTTAGGTGATCGCCTGCGATCCGTAGAACTTCTTTTGTATCAAGACTCATTCTTCACTGCCCGAGATGATTTTTCACGCAAGCTATACACTCGGTGTAGCCGGGTCGAGTCGGCACACAATCTCGCCTTCTCAATCGTGGCTGTGAGAGGCGTGGCAGCACCATCGGTCTGCCGGAACCTGCTTTTTGGATCGTCCTTCGTTAAGGTACGCAACCCAGAACACGAGCGTCTACATGGCCGAACAACGACAGATAGCTGAAAGCTGCGGAGGGCGTGCGCGGTGGCGCTAACGAAGAACAAGTTCGCTTTCGGTTCCGTCCGCTACGTGTCCCCGAAATCGAAGTGTTCTTCTCGACCCGAAGAAAATCGATTGATTTTCCGATACTTGCAAGCAATTCACCAAACTGGCGCAGTCATCAGGTCCGGAGAATATCGGCCCGAGAGACCGATTTCGGGCAGCCTGGCGGTGGGGCCGGTGCTCAGCCCTACCCGCACAACCCTCGAAAACAACAAGAAAATCCGGCCGCCGCCGGATCGGGAGAACGCTTTCGCGAGGGCAAGTGGCGGAGGGGATGGGCCTGATATCCAACCTTCTCCAGTATAAGTCATTGATCTATATATTGAAACCATTCAGGCCCCCCGATACCTCACCGACGAATGGCGTCGCTCCCGACACCTGCGTCGCTGAACGAGGGAGGCGATGCTCTCGTAAGCAGTTGCCGCTCCCCATCTCTCGCGGCTAGTCTGGCAAACAGGATGATGGCGTGCGGGAACAGCCTACGCAGATGTTTCCATTGAGGTATTTGAGGCGTGCATGGATGTTCGCAACCAGGAATCCGATCTAGAGCAACTGGCAGAGTTCGTTCATGACGAATGCCGAAAGCGCCTTAAGGCCTACGAAGCACAGCCGCGTGACGCGGCCGAGCATTTCGAGACCGAGAACGAAGTCCTGTCAGGCGGATACGCCTATCGACAGTTGTACGAACTGGTGCAGAACGCTGCCGACGCGATCCTCGAGGCCGCGGAGCCCCAAGGGCGGATTCATGTCCGTCTCTCCCCCAATCGGTTGGAGGCGGCCAATACCGGCGCCGCCCTGGATGAACCGGGAATTGTAGCGCTTCTTAATGCCCGCAGCTCCCCCAAGCGCGGCAATCAGATTGGACGGTTTGGTATCGGGTTCAAGTCGCTGCTCAAGCTGGGCGGTCGCGTTGACCTAACATCCAGATCTGTAGGTCTGCGCTTCGACCCCGAGGCCTGCCGTGATCGGATTCGTCGACATCTTGGTCTTGCCAAGGATGCTCCCGCGCCCGGCATGCGGCTTGCCGAGGTGCTAGATCCCGCCGCCGAAAGTAGCCCGCTATCAGAAGCGAGCAGATGGAACTGGGCAACCACCGTCGTTTCAGCGGAAATTGCGGATGAGACCGCGTTCGAGCGACTAAGCCAGGAGATTGCAGATTTCCCGGCCGAGTTTCTGCTATTCCTGCCCTCGGCAATCTCCCTCGAGCTGGAAGTGGAAGGTGCTGCACCCCGTCTCTTGACCAAGCGGATTGAAGACGGGCTCGCGGTTGTGAGCGACGGAACCAACGAGGCCCGATGGAAGGTCTTCGAGGCGTCGGTAAAGGTCGACAGCCCGGCCGCGCGCTCCGACGCAACACACATCCAGGCGAGGGAACAAGTTCCACTGTCGTGGGCGGTGCCGGTCGGTGGTCGCGAACAAGCTGGTCGCTTCTGGGCGTTCTTCCCGACAGAAACGCAAAGCCGCACTTCGGGCATCCTCAACGCACCGTGGAAACTCAACAGTGACAGGACCAACCTGATCCGAGGTCCATGGAACGAAGCGATCATGCAAGCCGCGGCCGACCTGATAAGCGGCTCGCTCACGGCGTTGTCGACACCCGAGGACTGTGGGGCCGCCGTAAGTGCGTTCCCGCGTCAACCGGAACGGCAGGACGAAATCGCCGTGCCACTCATTCGGTCTCTCTGGGACCAGATCGTTTCGTCTGAAGTGTTGGCTGACGTGAATGGCATCCCGCGCAGTCCAAGCCAGCTCCTGCGGCATTTCGTTGAGGACACGGAGATCTGCAGATCGTGGGCCGACCTTGCGAGCGCGGATGCGCGGGATCGTTACCTGCATCCAGACTGCTATTCGTCCGAGGCAAGGGTATCGCGATTGAATGCCCTCGTCACGGAAGCAAAGCGCCGGGACATGCAGGTCTTGGCGAAATCGCCCGCCAATAAATGGCTCGACTGCATTGCGCACACAGATCTCGCCATGGCGAGACGGACCTTGGCGTTCACCGGTAACCTACTGAGGGAGAAGTTCAAATACGGACTGTTCAGCGTTCCAGAAGCATGCCTTATACCCACCGCAGATGGGGGTTTGGCCGCCCCTTCGGAAGCAGTGATTGTATCCGGATCAGCGCCGCCCGCAGGCTTTCTAGCGGTTGCTGAGGGACTTGTTTCGGACAAGGAGGCCCGCGATATCCTCGTCAATCTGATGGATGTCACCGAATTGGCATCTGCATCGTGGTCCGACATTCTCGAGGCCTCGCTGACGACCGCCGAGGATTCCAATCGGCCAGAAGACTGGGAGAACTTCTGGTACAACATTGCCTCGGCGCCACAGGAAGCGAGGCAGGAATACATTGATGAGCTTGATCCGGAGCGCACCAAATTCCGCGCAGTATCCGGAAATTGGACAAGCCGGAGCCTGTTGATTGTACGGGAGACTCCATCGGGATTTCCCGAGGATCATGTCATGGACCCGCAATTTCGGCAGCAGATCGAAACCACGGTCCCATCGGACTGGCTGTCGGAGTTCCCCGGTATCGAGGAGTCCGCGGACCGAGACGATCCGGACTTCAAGGACTATCTCCGCTTGTTGAGCCCTGGTTTCGATGAGATTTGCAGGGAGCACTCCGGAAGCACGCCACGATACTTACCCAAGTTCTCGAGCTATTCGATACGCATGCCGTCAGGGTGGCGGCTGCTTCCGGTGCTGCCTACGGCGAGTTCCGCACAGCTGAGTCGGATGCTGCTGGGTGCGATCGCGCAATTCGCCGAAAATGCGTCTAGGGTGACCATCGTACATCCGACACGTGCGGACGCCTACCCGAAGGTGACGGCATCGCATCCAGCCTATTTCTGGCTGACGGAGCATGGACGCATACGCGTCGGCAACCTCGTAGTGCCGCTAAAGTGCATCCCCCCAGAACTTGCTGAGATCTTGGCTGAGGCTGAAGTCCAGGGGTTCAAGCCTGTTGAAGGCTTTCTCCGGGCAAGGGATGCTGAGACGGACTTGGGATCTCGCTTCACCTGGCGCAGGGCCAAACTCACGCGAGAGGCCACCGCGCGTTTCTGGGAGCAAGTCTTCACTTCAGTTTCGGAAAGAAAAAGGGACTTCAAGGCCCTGCGGCCGGTATGGGAGATGGCACATGCTGACGGTGCCATTCCAGCCACCTTGCCCAGCGCCGACGGCGCTCTCCCGCTGTCGGAAATCTATGTGACCGCCGATGAGAGCGTCGGGCACGATCTCGACGATGGCAGGATAATCTTGTTGTCCGAGGATGTGGCTTCGGCATGGGTGGCAGCCGGCGCGATGGAGCTCGGCGCCGGGCCGTCGATGTCATTCGAGAAGCGTCTATCGGCGCCGTCGCACCTCCTCGATCTTTTCCCCGAGTTGGCTGCAGCGCAGGAAGACTCTGAGGTGCTGAGGACGATCCCGGCCGTCTGGGTCAGCGGCCTTGAAGAAAGTGTCGGGCCTTTCAGGCGAGCGGTGACAGTCGGAATGGACGCCGACGGCGCGTTTCTTATCGACCGTGAGCAGTTCGGCAGTCGCGGCTGGAAGGAAGGTGTTGAACTACTGCTTCGCTGCCTCGCGCGCCATGGGATCATTCACGATGGCGCAGATCTGGAAGAAATCCTTTCCCGAATAATGGATCGCAGATCAGACGAGGCGCGAAAGGCAGTTCGAGATGAGAGGTCGCTTGAGCTCAGATTGCTGAAAGCGATTGGCGGTGACATCGAGACCCTACTCGGAACTCTGACCCCTGCTACCCGTCAAGCCGTAGAGAACCATGTCGATCCGGAAAGCCTCGCTCGGTTGGCGCTGGCGGTTCACGGACCAACGTTGCTCAGCAGGCTGAGAGACGCACTCGAGCTTCGGGGGCTTGCGCCTCCCAAACGCTGGGGCGGGGAGCAAGCGCGCGTGTTCGTGCAAGAACTTGGCTTCCCGATCGAGTTTGCCGCCTCGGTCGGAGGCCGCCGAGATGCAGAATTGTCTGTCAGCGGGCCCCTTCACCTACCACCGCTCCACGACTACCAGGAAGATATCCTGACGAGCATAGGTTCGCTTCTCAACACCGACGCCGGTCGCCGCCGGGCTGTGGTCAGCCTGCCCACAGGCGGCGGCAAGACGCGTGTCGCTGCCGAGGCTGTCGTGAGGCTGGTCTTGCAAGGTGATGGACGTCGAACTGCACTCTGGATTGCCCAGACCGATGAACTTTGCGAGCAGGCTGTCCAGTGCTTTCGTCAGCTCTGGGTCAACGTGGGAGAGCCCGGCGAAGACCTCCGCATCGTGCGGCTATGGGGCGGTCAACGAAACCCTTCGCCGCCGGAAGGCGATGAACCAACCGTGGTAATTGCGAGCATCCAGACCTTGAACAGCCGTAGTGGTCGTCCCGAACTGGCATGGGTCGCCCAATCCGGGATCATCATCATCGATGAGTGCCATCACGCGATAACCTCGAGCTACACAGACCTTTTGCGTTGGCTCGATGTTCAGGTCGGCAGCGAGCGAGCGCGAGAGCGTGAAGCGCCCGTTCTGGGCCTAAGTGCTACGCCATGGCGCGGGTACAATGAGGACGAGTCGGAACGGCTTGCGGCGCGCTTTGACCGTCGCTGGTTTCCGTCCGACCAGGCTGGCCTTCACGACAAGCTCTCCGAGATGGGCGTGCTGGCGGACCGAAGCTATCGTCCACTTCGCTACGACAGGCCGATTACACTGACCGAGCGCGAACAGCAGCACGTCGATACCTTTGGAGAGCTTCCCGACAGCGTCGTGGACCGGATGGGCGAAGATTCCGACCGGAATGATCTGATCATCGATGCCATCGTGAACAGCAAGGCGGAGTCCATCCTCCTGTTCGCCAACTCTGTCGCCCACGCGCAGTACCTTGCGGCGAGACTACATCTTGCAGGTTGCCCTGCTGCCGCTGTCAGCGGGCAGACGGACCGGCTTGCGAGGCAGCACTTCACACGACGGTTCCGTGCCGGCGATCTACGGGTAATCTGCAATCACAGCGTCCTGACTACCGGCTTCGATGCTCCAAAGGCCGACATGGTCCTGATCTCAAGACCTGTCTTCAGCCCCGTACTCTACATGCAGATGGTTGGCCGAGGCCTCAGAGGACCGGCGAACGGCGGTACCAATCACTGTGAGATCATGACCGTTGAAGACAACATCATTAATTTCAAAGACCGGCTCGCCTATCACTTCTGCAGGCGCTTTTTTGATACTTGAAGCAGCGCGCGAGTGCCCTGCAGGAAGGAATGCCAATGATCGCCGGAGCAAGACGCTTGCCCACCATGCACGTTTCTGTACGGGTGCCATGGCACGACAGTCGCTGGGCGGGTAAGATCTGCGCCAATCCTCGGGGAAATACATCCTGCTTGATCCTGCCAAGAGTGGCGGAAACCAAGGATGACGATTTCGAAACGAGTGTTGCGGGAACCAATTGGGATACTGAGGGCGTTCGGCTACCTGCATGCGCCGCAGAACGCAGAGCGTTTATGGCACCTTTTGGTTATACGCGCAGGGTCCGCCACCCGTATAGCCACGATCCCAGATACAAGCATTTTCAGGAAAGCGGATTTCATCATGCGGCCTTCTCGGCGGCGGCTGTTCCGTTCGCCTGGATGATGAAGAATTCGGACGACGGAATCCCCGACCGGGCCAAGGCCTACAGCCTCGACGACCAGAGTGTCAGGTCAAAGCCCTGCTCGTAGGGGTGTCCAGGGATTCCACGCCAGCGCTCTGCGAACCGCTCGGCGTAGCAGTTGTCACAACCGGGACCGACCTTGGTGCAGCCCGTCACCGGGTTCCACGTCGCGTCCGTCCATTCGATGTCTGACCTCTGGGCCAACTGCTCGCCTCACACTTTTTCACAACGGTAACACGCAGCTGACTCAGCACAAAGCACGAACAGCGGCTGGGGTGAAATTGGTCCCAGCTGCAGCCTAACCGCGGCGCAACGGGCGGCGTTCGATCTCTGTTCCATTCGCCATCCAGATGGATTTTCCAAATCGCGTGCATCACGGGCTTCGAAATATCACTTGAAAACAATGACTTACGGCTATTCACCGGAAGCGCGGCGGTTAACAGGTCCGGAGAATATCGGCCCGGAGAGAACGCGTGTGCGCCCTTCGGGACGTGGGCCGGTTAACAGCCCCTCCCGCATAACCCCCGAAAACAACGGAAAAATCCGGCCGCAGCCGGATCGGGAGAACGCTTTCTCAAGGGCAAGTGGCGGAGTGGAAGGGATTCGAACCCTCGAGACGGTTTCCCGCCTGCACCCTTAGCAGGGGTGTGCCTTCGACCACTCGGCCACCACTCCGCCGGCGGGTATATGAGCGGGCACGGACAGAGACAAGGGGTTTTTGGGGCGACTTCAACCGAAAACGTCGTCCCGGCCCTTGCGCCGGAAGGTCGCGTAATGCGGCACGCGGCCCTCGCGCAGGGCCTTCTGCTCGTAGCGGGTGCTGAGCCAGTCTTCCCAGGCCAGCGGCGTCTCGGCCACAAGGTCGAAGCCTGCGCGCGGCACCTCCTCCAGCGTCTGGCGCATGTAGTCGGGGATGTCGGTCGCCACCCGGAACTCGGCCCCGGGCTTCATCACGCGGGCCAGCGGGATCAGGTGTTCGGGCGTCACGAAGCGGCGGCGGTGGTGCCGCGCCTTGGGCCAGGGGTCGGGATAGTTCAGAAAGGCGCGGCTGATCGAGGCGTCGGGCAGCACGTCCATCAGGTCGCGCGCGTCGCCCGGATGGACGCTGACGTTGGTGACGCCCGCATTGCGGATCTTGCCCAGCAGCATGGCGACGCCGTTGATGAAAGGCTCGCAGCCGACGATGCCGATGCCGGGGTACCGGGCGGCCATGTGGACCATGTGTTCGCCCCCGCCGAAGCCAACCTCCAGCCAGACCGGGCGGTCGTCTCCGAAGATCGCACGGGGGTCGATGGGGCGACGGTCCGGGTTGTCCTGCACGGTAATGCCGCGCGGGCGAAGATCGCCCAGATCCTCGGACAGATAGCCCTTTTGGCTTTGCCGCAGGGTCTTGCCGTGCCGCCGCCCATAGAAGTTGCGGCGCGGCGGGTTCGGATCGAAGGCGGATTTGGACGAGTCTGACATGGGGCGGGATTGCACCGCGCGGGGCGCAGGGTCAAGCCTGCGCCGCGTTCCTTCGGTTACCCGCAAGGACCAGAGCCGCCCATCCGCAGATCGTCAGTTCCAAAAGAAAGGTCCAGTGCAGCACGAAGCTGTGCACCCACCAGTCGTGGCGGGCCGGAACGACGACAAGGTTGACCTCCGCATCGCTGAACGGCATCAGCCAGGCGATTTCGGCTGCCACGCTGTCCGGGACCATGTGCAAAAGCAGGCTAACAAGCGCGATGCCGAGGAACGGCATTGCCCCGCGCAGGCCGAGCCCCATAGAGGCAATCCACAGGATCAGCGCCACGGCCACCCAGAACAGCGGCCAGTGAAAGACGAATTCGTGATGCGGGTTCTGGCGGCCATTGACCAGATAGAACCAGATCAGGTCCAGATCCGGCAGGACCGAGGCGACCAAGCCGGTCACCATCAGCCCGCGGCGGGCCGGGTGGCCCCGGCCAGGCCGTTCGCCCAGCAGGTATCCGGCAGGAAGATTGGCGGCCAGAACCCTGCCCTATTCCCCCATCAGGCGGCTGATGATCACCGTCACCTCGGGCTTCTTGCCGATCTCCTCCATGGCGACCTGGCGGGTGATGCGGCGGATCGCCTCGTCCATCTTGGCGTCGTCGCGCACCACGCGGGCAGCGGCGCCTTCAAGGAACTCGGACAACTCGCCTTCGATATGGGCGCCCAGATCCTCGCCGCGCCGCGTGCGGCCGGGCAAGCCCATCAGTTCCACCCAGGCGTCGGGCAGGACGTTGTCGTACTCGTCCACGATCACGCTGACAAGCGCATGGCCGTTCAGCGCCATGCGGATCCGGTCGCGCACCACGCCGTCCATCGCGCCGATCAGCACCGTGCCGTCCAGATACAGCCGTCCGGTTTCCACCTGGTCCACGATGCGCGGCACGTCGCCCGTCAGATCCAGCACCGTGCCGTTGGTCGCGATCTCGGCGGCGATGCCCTTGGCGCGCGCCAGCATCACGTGCTCGCGCAGGTGCAGGTGCTCGCCATGCATGGGAATGACGATCTGAGGCTTCAGCAGCTCGTGCAGGGCCTCGATGTCGGGGCGGTTCGCGTGGCCCGACACGTGGTAAAGCCCGTCGTCGGCATCGTAGACCTCGACGCCCATTTCGCTCAGCGCGTTCATGATCCGCCCGACCGAACGTTCGTTGCCCGGGATCGTCTTCGAACTGAACAGGAAGCTGTCACCTTCCTTGAGTTGCAGCCCCAGATAGCGGCCCCGCGACAGTTGCGCGCTGGCGGCGCGGCGCTCGCCCTGGCTGCCGGTCGCCAGCAGCATCACCTGGTGGCGGGGCAGGCTGGCGGCTTCCTCGGGGCCGATGGTGTCGGGGAAATCGGTCAGCACGCCGGTTTCCAGGCCCACGGCCACCATCTTGCGCATGGCGCGGCCCAGCAGGCAGACCTTGCGGCCCCCGGCGATGGCGGCCTCGGACAGGGTCTTGAGGCGCGCGATGTTGCTGGCGAAGGTCGTGGCCACCACCATGTTCTTCTGCGCCATCACCCAGTCCAGGATGGGATTGGCCAGCATCGCCTCGGACCGTCCGGGGTTGGGGGAAAAGATGTTGGTGCTGTCGCAGGCCAGGATCTTGATGCCCTTGCCTTCCTCGGCGATGTGGTGCCAGGCGATCGGATCGAAGGGATCGCCAACCACCGGGGTGCCGTCCAGCTTGAAGTCGCCCGTGTGCACCACCCGGCCCGCCGGCGTGTCGATGATCAGCGCCGCGCTTTCGGGGATCGAGTGGCTGACCGGCACGAACTGCACGGTGAAGGGGCCGACCTGCGTCACCTCGGGGCGCGGACCCACGATGTTGACCACCGAGGGCGAATGGCCCTGATCCTCCAGCTTCAGGCGGACAAGGGCGCCGGTGAACTGGCGGGCATAGATGGGCACGTTCAGGCGGCCATACAGGTGGCCCAGGGCGCCCAGGTGATCCTCGTGCCCGTGGGTGATGAAGATCGCGTCCAGCCGGTCGCGGTTCCCCTCCAGCCAGGTCAGGTCCGGCATGATCAGGTCGATGCCGGGACTGCCGTCCATGTCGCCGAAGCTGACGCCCAGATCCACCAGGATCAGCCTTTCGCGTCCGGGTTGGCCATAGCCGTAGACATAGGCGTTCATGCCGATTTCGCCCGCGCCGCCCAGCGGCAGATAGATCAGGCGCTCAGCCATTGCCCATCTCCTTGTTGTAATCGTGAATGAGCCGCAGCCCGTGCATCGTCAGATCGTCCTCGATCGCGTCGAACAGGTCAAATCCTTGATCGAACAAGGGCGCAAGCCCCCCGGTCGCGATAACCTTCATCGGCCGCGCCCGTTCCGCGCGGATCTGGCCCACCACGCCGTCCACAAGGCCGATATAGCCCCAGAAGATCCCCGACTGGATGCAGGCTACCGTGTTGGTTCCGATGACCTTGGCGGGCATGGTCACATCGACATGTGGCAGGCTGGCCGCGCCCATGTGCAGCGCCTCCAGCGACAGGTTCACCCCCGGCGCGATCACCCCGCCGATATAGGCCCCGTCCATGTCCACCACGTCGAAGGTGGTGGCGGTGCCGAAATCCACGACGATCAGGTCGGGCCCGTGCCGGTCGAAGGCGCCCACGGTGTTGACCAGCCGGTCGGGGCCGACAACGGTGCCGCTGTCCACGCGCGGGTTCACCGGCAGCAGGCAGTCGGGCTTGCCCACGACCAGCGGACGGGTGTCGAAATAGCGGCTGCACAGCACGCGCAGATTGAAGACCACGCGCGGCGCGGTGGAACTGATGATGCAGGCGTCGATGTCCAGGTCGAACTTCTGGCCCTCGATCAGGGTGGACAGCCAGACGAAGTACTCGTCCGCCGTGCGCCGGTGGTCGGTGGCGATGCGCCAATGCGCCAGGAAACGTTCGCCGTTCCAGATGGAAAAGACGGTGTTCGTGTTGCCGGTGTCGATGCATAGAAGCATGGGTCAGGGCCTGCCGAAATGGACATCGGCTGCGGGGATCGCCTGCCTGCCGCGCGGCCCGGTCAGGATCAGCGCGCCGGTCTCGTCGATGCCGTCGAAGCGGCCGGCGATCTCGGCGGTGCCGGTGCGCGCGGTGATCGTCTCGCCCAGCATGGCGGCGCGGGCCAGCCAGGCGGCGCGGATCGGCGCAAAGCCGAAATCGCGCATCTGCCGGTGCCAGTCGTCGAAGGCAGCCGCCAGGGCAGACAGGAAATCGTCCGGCGTGACGGTCAGCCCGGTTTCGCCTTGCAGGCTGACCGGGCGGACAGCGCCGGGTTCGACTGCGGCGGCGTCCGGCGCGGCGGCAAGGTTGACGCCGATGCCGATGGCCAGGGCCTGGATGGACGCGCCCGCGCCGATGCTTTCCAGAAGTATCCCCGACAGCTTGCCGCCGTTCAGCAGCACGTCGTTCGGCCATTTCAGCGCGACGTTCAGCTGCGGCCCGCAAAGCCGGCGCAGCGCGTCATGGACGGCAAGCGCCGCGACAAAGGACAGCCGGGCCGCATCGGCGGGATTGCCTTGCGGGCGCAAGACCAGGGTCGCGGCAAAGTTGCCGGGCGGATCGGACCACGCCCTGCCCCGCCGCCCGCGCCCGGCGGTCTGCTGCCGCGCCATGATCCAGGTCGGGCCGGACAGGCTTGGCGCCAGGCGCATCGCCTCGGCATTGGTGCTGTCAACGCGGTCCAGGACATGGCGCGCCACGCCCTGGGGCCAGGGTGCCAGCAGGTCGCCGTTACTCAACGGCAGGAACCTCGGCCGGGACATCGAGAAGCAGCACGGCCTCGGCGGGCGCGGCCATGCTGACCAGCGACTCGGCAGCCGTCGCCGCGGCGGTATCGACGCCCCACATCGACACGGCGCCGATCAGCAGGAGCGCCGCCGGAACCACCAGCGCCAGGTATTGCACCGCGCCCATGCGGCTTTCGACGCCTTCGTTCTCGGCCCCGAACCACATGTAATAGACGATGCGCAGATAATAGAAGGCCCCGATGACGGATGCGATCACGCCCAGGATCGCCAGCCAGGACATGCCCGCCTGCACGGCCGCCGTCAGCACGCCATATTTGGCGAAGAAACCCAGAAAGGGCGGCACGCCCGCCAGGCTGAACATCAGGAACAGCACGGCAAAGCCCTTGAGCGGCTCGGCCTGGGCAAAGCGGTTCAGGCTGTCCAGGTCGGTGACGGGGCGGCCGTCGCGCTCCATCGACAGGATGAAGGCGAACGAGCCGACGTTCATCACCGCATAGATCGCCATGTAGAGCAGCATCGACTGCACGCCGAAGGCCGTGCCCGCCGCCAGCCCGACAAGGGCGAAGCCCATATGCGCGATGGACGAATAGGCCATCAGCCGCTTGATGTTGCGCTGCCCGATCCCGGCAACGGATCCCAGGAACATCGACATCACCGCCAGGGCCGCGATGATCTGGCCCCAATCGCCCGGCACGTTGCCGAAGGCGTCGAACATCAGCCGCGCGATCAGCGCCATGGCCGCGACCTTGGGCGCGGTGGCGAAGAACGCCGTCACCGGGGTCGGCGCGCCTTCGTAAACATCGGGCGTCCACATGTGGAACGGCACCGCCGAGACCTTGAAGGCCAGGCCCACCAGCAGGAACACAAGGCCGAACAGCAGGCCCACGGACAGCTGCCCGCCAACAACGGTCTGCACGATCCCGGCAAAGCTGGTCGTGCCCGAGAAGCCGTAGACCAGCGAAGCGCCGTATAGCAGCATCCCCGAGGACAGCGAGCCGAGGACGAAATACTTCAACCCCGCCTCGGAGGACTTCACGCTGTCGCGGCGCATGGCGGCGGCGACGTAAAGCGCCAGCGATTGCAGTTCCAACCCCATGTAGAGCGACAGCAGGTCGCTGGCCGACACCATCAGCATCATGCCGATGGCGGCCAGCGTGATCAGGATCGGGAATTCGAACCGCATCAGCTTGTGGCGGTCCATGTAGTCCGCGCTCATCGCCAGAACGGCGGCGGCGGAAATCAGAACCGTGACCTTGGCGAAGCGGGCAAACGCGTCGTCGGTGAACATGCCGAAGAACGCCACCTGCTGAGGGCGGTCGGCGAAGCCCACGTAAAGGCCGACCACCAGCAGCGCGGCCACGGTCGCCCACAGGATCGGACGCGAAAGGGCGTCCTTGCCGAAATAGGCTCCGGCCATCAGCGCCGCCAGGGCATAGATCGCCAGCACAAGTTCCGGCAGGATGGTCGAGAAATCGAGCGCGGTCATCGTGCTTACCTCAATGGCTGGCGTCAGTCGTGTCCGCCCGGGCGGTGACTGCAAGCCCGTCGCGTCCGTCATGCGGCAGGGCGTCGTGATAGTTGACCAGCAGCGCCTGGACGGCGGGGCCGGTGATGTCGGTGACGGCGCGCGGATAAACGCCCAGATACAGCGTCATGGCGATCAGCGGCACGAAGACCCACTTTTCGCGCGGGGTCATGTCGGTGATGGTCCGCAGGCTTTCCTTGATCAGCGCGCCCAGCGTCACCCGGCGATAAAGCCACAGCGCATAGCCCGCAGACAGGATCACGCCGGTCGCGGCGACAAAGGCCACCCAGGTGTTGGCCTTGAAGGTGCCCATGAGGGTCAGGAACTCGCCCACGAAGCCCGAGGTGCCGGGCAGGCCCACGTTGGCCATGGTGAAGAACATGAACACCAGCGCATAGACCGGCATCCGGTTCACCAGGCCGCCATAGGCGTCGATGTCGCGGGTGTGCATCCGGTCGTAGATCACGCCCACGCACAGGAACAGCGCGCCCGAAATGAAGCCGTGCGACAGCATCTGGAAGATCGCCCCGTCCAGGCCCTGCTGGTTGGCGGCAAAGACCCCCATCGTCACGTAGCCCATGTGCGCGACCGAGGAATAGGCGATCAGCTTCTTCATGTCGGTCTGCGCCAGGGCCACCAGCGAGGTGTAGACGATGGCGATCGCCGACATCCAGAAGACCAGCGGCTGCAACAGGTCGCTGGCGACCGGGAACATCGGCAGGCTGAAGCGCAGAAAGCCGTAGCCCCCCATCTTCAGCAGCACCGCCGCCAGCACCACCGAACCCGCGGTCGGCGCCTGCACATGCGCGTCGGGCAGCCATGTATGGACCGGCCACATCGGCATCTTGACCGCGAAGGAGGCGAAGAAGGCCAGGAACAGCAGCGTCTGCACCCCGCCCGGAATGGTCAGGCCCAGCACGCGCACGGTTTCCGACGGAAAGGCGGTTCGCGCCGGATCCAGCAAAACGGCAATATCGGTCGTTCCCGCCATGCGCGCCATCGCGATCATCGCGACCAGCATCAGGACCGAGCCGAGAAAGGTGTACAGGAAGAACTTGAACGTGGCGTAGATGCGGTTCGCGCCGCCCCAGATGCCGATGATCAGGAACATCGGGATCAGGCCCGCCTCGAAGAACAGGTAGAACAGGATCAGGTCCAGCGCCGTGAAGACGCCGATCATCAGCCCCTCCAGCACCAGAAAGGCGATCATGTATTCCTTGACGCGGGTCTTCACGTCCCAGGTGGACAGGATCGTCAGCGGCATCAGGAAGGTCGTCAGCAGCACGAACAGGACCGAGATGCCGTCCACCCCCATCTTGTAGCGCAGGCCCATGATCCAGGGGTGATCCTCGACGAACTGGAAGCCGGTATCGGCCGGGTCGAAGCCCGCCAGCACGAAAAGCGAGATCAGGAAGGTCGCCGTGGTCGCGATCAGCGCCAGCCACTTGGCGTTGCGCTGCGCGGCCTCGTCCTCGCCGCGCAGGAACAGGGCCAGGATGCCCGCCGCGACGATGGGCAGGAAGGTGATGATCGAAAGAAGGTTCGTCATGTCAGTGCGCGCCCCGCATCATCACCCAGATCAGCAAGCCCACGATGCCGACAACCATCGCAAAGGCGTAGTGGAACAGATAGCCCGACTGCACGCGACCGGCGAAGCGTGTCAGGCGCGGGATGATTCCCATGGCCACCCCGTTGATGGCGCCGTCGATAACCGCTCCGTCGCCGCCCGTCCACAGCGCGCGGCCGATCCACAGCGCGGGCCGTACGAAGACGAAGTGATAAATCTCGTCGAAATACCACTTGTTCAGCAGGAAACGGTACAACGCGGGCTGCTGCGCCGCCAGTTTCGCGGGCGCGTTCGGATAGCGGATATACATCAGCCATGCCAGCCCAAGCCCGATCAGCATCGCGACGAAAGGCGACAGCTTCACCCAGGCCGGGACCGAGTGGGCGTCGTGCATGACCTGGTTGTCCGACCGCATGAAGATTGCGCCCTGTTCGAAACCCGCCATGGCCTCGTGGCCGTCGGCTGTCGTTTCCTCGGCCGGGTCGCTGGCCGCACCGGCGGCGGCATGGGTCGCGGCGCCTTCGGGCTCGCCATGCGGCGCCTCGGCCACGGCGCCGTCCAGCGCCTCTCCATGGCCGCCTTCGGCCTGCTCATGCGCCGCTTCGGGCATGCCGAAGAACCGTTGCACGTCGTCGCCGAAGAAGCTGCCATACCAGATCATGCCCGAGAAGATCGCGCCCAGGGCCAGGACGGCCAGCGGAACGGTCATCACCGGAGGGCTTTCGTGGGCGTGGTGATAGGCATGCAGCGGGTCGTGGTGGCCGTCATGCCCGTAATCGCCATGCCCGTGATCGCCATGCCCGTGGTTGCCATACCCGTGCGTCCCGTGGCCGTGCGTCCCGTGGCCGGGAACGGGCTGGACTTCTTCTTCGGACTTGATTTCGGCGTCCCAGACCTTTTGCGGGCGCGGTTCGCCCCAGAAGGTCAGAAACATCAGCCGCCACGAATAGAAACTGGTCATCAGCGCCGCGATCACCAGCAGCCAGAAGGCATAGCCCACGCCCGAGGCATAGGCGCTTTCGATCACGGCGTCCTTGGACAGGAAGCCCGCGAAGCCGATACGGGTCAGCGGAATGCCCACGCCGGTGATGGCCAGCGTGCCGATCAGCATGGCGGCGAAGGTATAGGGCACCTTCTTGCGCAGCCCGCCATAGTTGCGCATGTCCTGCTCGTGGTGCATGGCGTGGATCACCGAACCCGCGCCCAGGAACAGCATGGCCTTGAAGAAGGCGTGCGTGAACAGGTGGAACATGGCGACGGAATACACGCCCACGCCTGCCGCCACGAACATGTAGCCCAGCTGCGAGCAGGTCGAATAGGCGATCACGCGCTTGATGTCGTTCTGCACCAGGCCCACGGTCGCGGCGAAGAACGCGGTCGAGGCGCCGATGATCGTCACGAACATCTTGGCTTCGGGCGCAAACTCGAACAAGGGCGACATGCGGCAGACCAGGAACACGCCCGCCGTCACCATGGTCGCGGCGTGGATCAGCGCGGACACCGGGGTCGGGCCTTCCATCGCGTCGGGCAGCCAGGTGTGCAGGAACAGCTGCGCCGACTTGCCCATGGCCCCGATGAACAGCAGCACCGCCAGCAGGTTCGCGGCGTTCCAGTCGGTCCACAGGAACTGCATCCGCGCCTGCGCCAGTTCGTCCACCTGGGCGAACACCGCGTCGAACTGGATGGAACCCGTCATCCACCACAGCCCGAAGATCCCCATCAGGAAACCGAAGTCGCCGACCCGGTTGACGATAAAGGCCTTCATCGCGGCGGCGTTGGCCGAAGGCTTGCGGTAATAAAAGCCGATCAGCAGGTAGGAGGCGACGCCCACCCCTTCCCAGCCGAAGAACATCTGAAGCAGGTTGTCCGCCGTCACCAGCATCAGCATGGCGAAGGTGAAGAAGGACAGATAGGCGAAGAAGCGCGCCTTGTAGTGTTCGTGATGGGTCCAGTTGTCGTCATGGGCCATGTAGCCCATCGAATACAGGTGAACGAGCGCCGACACCGTTGTCACCACGATCAGCATGATCGCCGTCAGGCGATCCAGGCGGATGGCCCACTGGCTGCTGAACTCGCCCGACACGATCCAGTCCATAACGGGGATGTGCTGCGTCTCGCCCGCGAAGGTGGAAAACACGATCCAGGAAAACAGCGCGCAGACGAACAGCACGCCCGTGGTCAGGATCATCGCGGCCTTTTCGCCGATGACGCGCCAGCCGAAGCCCGCGATCAGGGCGCCCAGAAGCGGCGCGAACAGGATGAATTGCACCATGACCGATCAGCCCTTCATCACGTTGACATCGTCCACCGCGATCGAGCCGCGGTTGCGGAAGAACACCACCAGGATCGCCAGGCCGATGGCGGCCTCGGCCGCGGCGACGGTCAGGATGAACATGGTGAAGATCTGCCCCGCCAGGTCGCCCAGATGGGCCGAGAAGGCCACGAAGTTGATGTTGACCGACAAAAGGATCAGTTCGATCGACATCAGGATGACGATGACGTTCTTGCGGTTCACGAAGATGCCGAAGATGCCGGCGACGAACAGGATCGCCCCCACGACAAGGTAATGTGTCAAGCCTATCATCGTCTTTCGTCCCTTCGGGCCATAGGGCCGTCTTGTTTTCCCTGGCATTGGTCAAGGTCGCCGCCAGGACATCTCATTTCATCATTGCCACTGCGCAAGCAGATCGGGGTGATGCGTCCGGCAGCCACGGACCGCTCGCTGGTTGTTTGTGGTATCGACCAGGCCGGTGGCGACCTGAAAGCCTTCGTCTTGCGCACCGCGGGCCAATTGGCCCGACGTGGTCAAGCGGCCCGCGCACCGCAAGCGGTCAACAAAACCCTGAACGGTGTCGCCCTTCATGGGGGCAGTGCCCAAGGTCCAGTCATGCTCGACCCGCGCGATCGGCTTGTCCGCGCTGTCGACCAGGGAATGACGCCGATAGATCGTGCCATTGGCATTCTGCTGCTTTGTCCCGATGCCGATCTTGCCCGAGCCTTCGTAGAGGATCGGAGCTTCGGTATAGGACGATCCGAGACTGGTCACGACCGCGCCGCGACTGGCCTGCGGCTTCGCGACACCCGCCGTGTCCTCCTGGACACAGCCCGCAACCGCGTCTGCGCCAAGCAACATGCAAAGGTTAACCGCCTTACGCATTATCCGACCGCTTCCTCAAAACAGAATGCAATGCATCCCCTGAACTTCATCATCGACACGGGCCTTTACCCGCTGAAATACCCGTTCGCCACAAGAACCGCCGTTGCGATCCCCACGGCAATGGCCGTCCATAAGGCAGCGTTCACAACCCCTGCCCCGGCTTCACGTCGCGCAACTCCATCGCCTTGGCGGGGTCGCGATACATCTGCTCCAGCACGTTCTGGCGCTTGATGTCGCGGCGGTGGCGCATGGTCAGGGTGATCGCGCCGATCATCGCGACCAGCAGGATCAGCCCGGCGATCTGGAACGGCAGCAGATAGCGGTCGTAAAGCAGCAGCCCGATGGCATTGGTGTTCAGCGCCTCGTCTACGATGGGCGCGGTCCGCAGAATTTCGGCCTGGCCGGCGATTTCCCAGCCGCCGAAGGCGATCACCAGAAGCGCCAGCAGCACAAGGCCGATCAGCCCGGCCAGCGGCAGATACCCTGCCAACTCGCCGCGAAGCTCCGCGAAGTCCACGTCCAGCATCATCACGACAAACAGGAACAGAACGGCCACCGCGCCGACATAGACGATCACCAGCAGCATCGCCACGAATTCCGCGCCTTGCAGCACGAACAGCCCGGCCGAGGCGATAAAGGCCAGGATCAGCCACAGCACCGAATGCACCGGGTTCCTGGACAGCACCACCATGAAGCCCGCCAGGCAGACCGAGACGGCGAACAGATAGAAGGCGAAGGTGATCATTCCTGTTTTCCTTCGTGTTCCGTGAAGACGGTCTGCGCGACCTCCAGGGCCTTCTGCATGGCCGGAATGCCGCCGAACATCCCCATCTGATAGATGACCTCGGCCACTTCGCGCGCGGTCGCCCCCGCCTCGATGGCGTGGCGGATGGTCAAACGAAGCTGCGGCTCGGCATGGGCGCCCAGGACCGTCAGCGCGGCGATCGTCACCAGAAGCCGGGTCTTGGCGTCCAGGCCGTCGCGGTTGAAGGTGCGGCCGAACCACATTTCCAGCATGTCCGCCGGCATGGTCGGGATCATCTTCTCGAACGCGCGGGGGTCGAGGTTTTCCAGCGCAGGGTTGAACGCGCGAGCCATTTCCTGACCCGACTGCATCATCTGCTGAAACAGCTTGGTGAAGGCGTCGCTCATCGGTAGGGCGCGTCGATGGACAGGTTGCGGGCGATCTCGGCTTCCCAGCGGGCGCCGTTGTCCAGAAGCTTCTGCTTGTCGTAGAACAGCTCCTCGCGGGTTTCGGTCGCGAATTCGAAATTCGGGCCCTCGACGATGGCATCGACCGGGCAGGCCTCCTGGCAGAAGCCGCAATAGATGCACTTGGTCATGTCGATGTCATAGCGCGTTGTGCGGCGCGAACCGTCCTCGCGCGGTTCGGCGTCGATGGTGATGGCCTGGGCGGGGCAGATCGCCTCGCACAGCTTGCAGGCGATGCAGCGTTCCTCGCCGTTGGGATAGCGGCGCAGCGCGTGTTCGCCCCGGAAGCGCGGCGACAGCGGACCCTTTTCGTGGGGATAGTTGATCGTCGGCTTGGGCGCGAAGAAGTATTTCATCGCCACGCCGAAACCCTTGAGGAAATCGACCATCAGGAAATACTTGGTGGCGCGGGTGATGTCGAAGGCCATCAGAATTCTTCCCCTTGCTTGGGCGCGGCGAAGCGGTCGAAGGCCGCCACGTACTCGCGCACCCTGGCGCTGTCACGGGACTGATCAGCGGTATCCAGATTGTTGGACAGGAAATGCGCGAACTCGACCTTGTCGGTTTCCGACGCGTTCGCAAGCACTTCGGCGATCTTGTTGGAATAAGCCATGGATCACGCCCCTGCCCAGCGGGCCCAGAAGGAACCGAACACCTCGAAGCGGGCAAGAAAGGCGATCAGCACGACCCAGCCGAGCGACAAGGGCAGGAACACCTTCCAGCCGATCCGCATCAGCTGGTCATAGCGGTACCGCGGCACCATGGCCTTGACCATGCCGAACATGAAGAACCAGAAGACCATCTTCAGGAACATCCAGATCGCGCCGTCGGGGATCCCCGGGATGGGCGACAGCCAGCCGCCGAAGAACAGCAGGCTGATCAGCGCGCACATCAGCCAGATGGCAATGTATTCGCCCGCCATGAACAGAAGGTAGGGGGTCGAGGAATATTCGACCATGAAGCCCGCGACCAATTCGGATTCCGCCTCGGCTAGGTCGAAGGGCGGGCGGTTTGTCTCGGCCAAGGCCGACACGAAGAATAGCACCAGCATCGGGAAATGCGGCAGCCAGTACCACGACAGCAGGCCCGCGCCCGCCTGCGCCTCGACAATGGCGGTGATGTTCATCGAGCCGGTCGAGATGATGACGCCGATGATGATCAGGCCCAGGCTGACCTCGTACGAGATCATCTGCGCCGCAGCCCGCAGCGACGACAGGAACGGGTATTTCGAGTTCGAGGCCCAGCCGCCCATGATCACGCCATACACCTCGAGCGAGGACACCGCGAAGATGAACAGGATGCCCACGTTGATGTCGGCCATCACCCAGCCGGGGGCAAAGGGAACCGCGACGAATGCCAGCAGCGCCAGGGTCATCGACAGAAAGGGCGCCAGGAAGAAGACGAACTTGTCGGCCCCGGCGGGAATCACGATTTCCTTCAGCACGTATTTCAGCGCGTCCGCAAAGGTTTGCAGCAAGCCCCAGGGACCGACCACGTTCGGGCCCCGCCGCATCTGCACGGCAGCCCAGATCTTGCGGTCGCCATAGACCAGAAAGATCAGCGACAGCATGACAAAGGCGATCACCGCCAAACCCTGCGCCAGAAGCAGGATCGTCATGCCCAGAGAGGATGCCCAGAATTCAGCCATGCCCGTCCCTATCCCATTACGCGGCGGGAATGCCGCGCGCCTTGCACTCGCGCAAGGTTTCTTCCGTTTCCATCACCCGCAGCCCCATCGGCTTTTCGTCCGACAGCGTGAATGCGGCACCGATCATCAGCTTGCCGTCGCGCGTGTCCTGAAGCGTGCGCACATGCCGCCCGTACGGCCCGCCATTCCGCTTGGCCCAGCCTGCCAGCGCGCAGGTGGCATACGAGAAGGCAATATCGGCGTCCACCCCCTGGCGCAAGTTCGCCGTCACCTCGACCAGATCGGACGATCCGCCGGGGGCAAGCGACGCCACCCGGGCGCCCATGAAGTCCGCAGGATCGACGGCGGTCCCCTCGGCCCAGGCGGGCAGCGCGGGTTGCGTGCGGGCGGCGAATTCCTCCAGCGCCTTGTCCTGGGCGGTTTGGCGCGGCGGCAGGTCGGGGGCCGCGCCCGCCCCCAGGTCCAGATCCAGATTGGCGTTCAGCGCCATCAGGTCCGCCTCGGACACCGCAAAGGCGTCCTGCCCTTCGGGGCTGTCCAGCGCCATGGTGGTGACGCTGCCGTCGGGTTCCAGAATCAGGATCTCGCCCGATTTGGTGGAGATGCGGGCCAGCGTCAGGGGCGCCTTGCCATTGGCCGCGCCAGGGGTGGCGACCTTCGCGGTCATCGTCTCGGGCTTGGGCTTGGGGCGGCCAAGGGTGGCGTCATCCGCGCAACCGGCCAGCATCGCGGCCCCGGCAAGGGCCGCGATCAGATGGCGGGGCTGGCGGGACGCTGGCCACATGGCTGTCACTCGGCCGCCAGGGCGGGGGCGTTGCGCGCAGCCGCCATGCGGGACAGCTCGGCCATCAGGGGCGAGGACCGGGCGATCGGGTTCGTCAGATAGAAATCCTTGACCGCGTAACGGAAGGAAGCCTTGCCCAGATCCATCCGGTCGAGCGGACGCCATTCGTTTTCCGGCACCTGGTCGATCATCGCCAGATGCGGCACGGCCTCGACCAGCGCGCGGCGCAATTGCGTCAGGCTGTCCCAGGGCAGCGTTTGGCCCAGTTCGGCGGACAGCGCCCGCAGGATCGCCCAGTTCTCCTTGGCCTCGCCCGGGGCGAAGTTCGCGCGCAGCGCCAGTTGGGGACGGCCCTCGGTGTTCACGAACAGGCCGTTTTCTTCCGTATAGCAGGCGGCGGGCAGAATGATGTCGGCGCGGTGCGCGCCCCGGTCGCCATGGCTGCCCTGATAGATCACGACGGCGCCCCCCTTTTCAGAACGGGGGGCCACGTCCACGTCGTCCGCGCCGAGGTTATAGATCACCTCGGCCCCGTCGATGGCGGCAGCCAGCCCGCCCTCGGTGACGGCGCCCACGTCCATGGCGCCCGCGCGCGAGGCGGCCGTGTGCAGGACCAGCAGCTTGCAGTCGTCCAGTTCGCAGATGCGCATGGCGTTGGCCAGCACGGCCTCTCCGTCCGCCTCGCGCAGGGCGCCCTGGCCCACGATCACGATGCCGGGCGTGCCCGCGGTGGACTTGAGGTCGTCCTTGACCAGATGGGTCAGCGCGGCGCGGTCGTTGCCGTGGTGGTGATAGTCATAGGTCAGATCGACCGGATCCCCGATCAGCGCGATCTGCGCGCCATGCGCCCAGGCCTTGCGGATGCGCGCGTTCAGCACCGGCGCTTCCTCGCGCGGGTTGGTGCCGATCAGCAGGATGCGCTTGGCGCTGTCGATGTCGGCAATGGTCGCCGTGCCGACATAGGCGCCCCGGTTGCCCGAGGGCAGACGCGCGCCGTCGGTGCGGCATTCGACGCTGCCGCCCAGACCTTCGATCAGTCGCTTCAGGCTGAACGCCGCCTCGACCGGGGCCAGGTCGCCCACCAGACCGGCGACCTTGCGGCCCTTCATCGCGCTGGCCGCCGCCGCCAGGGCTTCGGGCCAGGTCGCCGGACGCAGCCTGCCGTTCTCGCGGATATAGGGCTTGTCCAGCCGCTGGCGGCGCAGCCCGTCCCAAACGAAGCGGGTCTTGTCGCTGATCCATTCCTCGTTCACGTCGTCGTGGTTGCGGGGCAGGATGCGCATGACCTCGCGGCCCTTCACGTCCACGCGGATGTTGCTGCCAAGCGCGTCCATCACGTCAACGGTCTCGGTCTTGCGCAGCTCCCAGGGGCGGGCCTTGAAGGCATAGGGCTTGCTGACAAGCGCGCCGACCGGGCACAGGTCGATGATGTTGCCTTGCAGGTTCGAGGCCAGCGTCTCGTTGAGATAGCTGGTGATCTCGCTGTCCTCGCCCCGACCGGTCTGGCCCATCTGGCTGATGCCCGCGACCTCGGTCGTGAAGCGCACGCAGCGGGTGCAGCTGATGCAGCGCGTCATGTGCGTTTCGACCAGCGGCCCCAGGTTCAGCTCCTCGGCCGCGCGCTTCGGCTCGCGGTAGCGGCTGAAGTCCACGCCATAGGCCATGGCCTGGTCCTGAAGGTCGCATTCGCCGCCCTGGTCGCAGATCGGGCAGTCCAGCGGATGGTTGATCAGCAGAAACTCCATCACGCCCTCGCGGGCCTTCTTGACCATGGGGCTGTTGGTGCGGATTTCCGACGGCGCGCCGTCCGGGCCGGGGCGCAGATCCTTGACCTGCATGGCGCAGGACGCGGCGGGCTTGGGCGGGCCGCCCACGACCTCGACCAGGCACATCCGGCAGTTGCCCGCGATGGACAGCCGTTCGTGATAGCAGAAACGCGGGATCTCGATCCCGGCCATCTCGCAGGCCTGGATCAGGGTCAGGTTGGGATCGACCGCGATCTCGGTCCCGTCGATCTTGATCGTGCGCAAATCGGCCATCGGCTTTCTTCCTTACCTGGCAACCAGAAGCGATCCGGCGATCGTCTTCCGTTCTATCTCTTGCCGCCCCAAACGGCAGAACGTGTCGGGCTGGCCGTTCACCACCCCGTTGGCGACCATGTAGCGGTCGGCCTCGGCATAGATGCGGCGGCGCTCTTCCTTGCTGTCCAGAAAGGCGTCGATCTGCGCCTCGCTGTATCCCCGGTCCAGGGCATAGCGTTTCAGCTTGCGCGCCTCGGAAAAGGCCTTGATGATCCGCGCGTCCAGATCGGGGCAGCCCCGGCGCAGCATGTCGGCCACCCGGGCCTGCACAAGGTTGTCGTTGACGTGGCGGTCCTGCGACAAGGGCGGCAGGGCGGCGGCGGGCAGAACGCCCAGAACGACAACAGCGGCGGCGGTCCGCACCCGCTTCATCCAGAACGACGGCCGGGCCTTTCTCGCGCGGGCCAGGGCCCGACGAAAGCCGGTCTCAAGGCAGGCAGGCAAGGCGGAATGGCGTCCGTTCATGGCCGCGCCTTCAGCAGCATTGTGGCGACCTTGCGGACGCGGCGCCTGGTGCGCTGCATCTCCGGCTGGATGCGGCTGAACCAAAGACGCGCCGCATGATGGGTCAGCGGACCGCTTTTTATCACCGGATCGGACATCGTTTCGTAATGCCGGCCATAATGGACACGATGGCTCTTGTGATCGCCGAACCGCGAATAACAAAAGCCGAGATCGGCTTCCATGTCCGCGAAACGATGCGGGAACCGATCCAGAATGGGAAAGATCGCCTTTGTGTAGGCAATCGGGCCGGTGGTCCGCAGCACGCCGATCCGGCCCACGCCGCTGCGCCACACGTCATAGCTGGCAATGTTGGACATGACCCGTTCGATCACGGCACGCAGGAACGGATGACCCGCGGAAGCGGCGATGTACCAGTTCACGAATTCGTCGCCCGGAACATCGGCCAGATCGGCGTGGCCGCCTTGTCCGGCAGGACGACCGCGAAGTTCGTTCCACTGGCTGAGCAGATAGGTGTCGTCGGGGCGCAGAACCTCATCCAAGGGCCGCGATGCTTCGGATTTCACGTCAAGATAAACGCCGCCATGCCGTTCGCACAGAAGATACCTCAGAAAATCGGCGCGGGCCGCATAATAGATCGCATCGATCTTGTGATAAGCGTCCTGGATGTCCTGCCCGCAATTCTCGGCAAGCCAGCTTTCGGCCGCGCGGCGGTCATAGAACCTGTGTTCCCACGACGGGTTGCGCCGATGAAAGGCCGTTATCCGCAGGCGATCGGCCTCGGGCAGGGCGTCAAAGCCCCCGAAGTAAATCTGATGTGTAATCCGGGGGATCATGCCGATGTCCCCTTGCGATCCGACATCGTCATTCCGCAGCCATCGCCCCCATGCGGCCAGTGCGCTTGGCCTTGATACGGTCCTCGATCTCCTCGCGGAAGTTGCGGATCAGGCCCTGGATCGGCCAGGCGGCGGCGTCGCCCAGGGCGCAGATGGTGTGGCCCTCGACCTGCTTGGTCACGTCCAGCAGCATGTCGATCTCGGCGACTTCGGCGTCGCCGCGCACCAGGCGCTCCATCACCCGCATCATCCAGCCGGTGCCTTCGCGGCAAGGCGTGCACTGGCCGCAGCTTTCGTGCTTGAAGAACTTGGACAGCCGCCAGATCGCCTTGATAACATCGGTCTGCTGGTCCATCACGATCATGCAGGCGGTGCCGAAGGACGACCGCAATTCCCGCATTCCGTCATAGTCCATGATGGCGTTTTCGCACTGCTCCGCCGTCAGAACCGGGCAGGAGGCGCCGCCAGGGATCACCGCCTTGAGGTTCTTCCAACCGCCGCGCACGCCGCCCCCATGCTTTTCAATCAGCTCGCGCAGGGGGATCGACATGGCCTCCTCGACCACGCAGGGCGTGTTCAGGTGGCCGGTCAGGCCGAACAGCTTGACGCCCGCGTTGTTGGGGCGGCCGAAGCCCGCGAACCATTCCGGCCCGCGCCGCAGGATGGTGGGCGTCACGGCGATGGATTCGACGTTGTTCACCGTGGTCGGGCAGCCGTAAAGCCCCGCGCCCGCCGGAAAGGGCGGCTTCATGCGCGGCATGCCCTTTTTGCCTTCAAGGCTTTCCAGCAGCGCCGTTTCCTCGCCGCAGATATAGGCGCCCGCGCCGTGGTGCAGATAAAGGTCGAAGTCCCAGCCGGACCCCGCCGCGTTCGCGCCCAGCAGCCCCGCGTCATAGCATTCGTCGATGGCCGCTTGCAGGGCTTCCTTCTCGCGGATGAACTCGCCCCGGATATAGATGTACGCCGCGTGCGCGCCCATCGCGAAAGAGGCGATCAGCGCGCCCTCGATCAGCGTGTGCGGATCGTGGCGCATGATCTCGCGGTCCTTGCAGGTCGCGGGTTCGGATTCGTCGGCGTTGATCACCAGATAGGACGGGCGGCCGTCGGATTCCTTGGGCATGAAGGACCACTTGAGGCCGGTCGGAAAACCCGCGCCCCCGCGTCCGCGCAGGCCCGATGCCTTGATCTGCTCCACGATCCTGTCGCGCCCACGGGCGATGATTTCGGCCGTGCCGTCCCAGTGGCCGCGCTTGCGCGCGCCAGCCAGGCTGCGGTCGCCCATCCCGTAGAGGTTGGTAAAAATGCGATCCTGATCTTTCAGCATCCTGTTCTCAATCCTCTCGTCGGGGCGTCAGGCCTTCCTGCGCCGCCAGATACGCCAGGTCACGATCAGCGACCAGACAAAAGCTCCGATGGCGGCCAGATCCGCCAGAAAGGCCCATTTCGCGGCCCAATCGTAATAGCCGCCAAGCGCCTGGACCAGCAGCCACGAACACATCGCTACGGCGATCACCAGGGCCGCCAGACGCATCTGGCCCGCATCGCGATCCTGCCCGGTTCCACGCATCGCCTGGCCCCCCCGCCTATCGGTCCGTCGTCTCGTCTTTCTGTTCCGCCTTCTCGATGTCGCGGATGCCTGCCGGGTTGCGGTCCGACACCGGCCGCGCCGCCGATGCCGCCTGCGCTTCCTGCTCGGTCACGCCGGTCACGTCGGCGGGTTCGCCCGCCGCCGGACGCGGCTCGCGTTCCGGCGCGGTGTCGCTGCCGGTCCGGTCGTCCGCGGCGGCCTCGGGGTTGCGAAGCCACTTGGTCAGGATCGGCACCTCGGTCCCGTCGATGCGCTTGACCGTCTCGCCGATGTCGCGCGCCAGGGCGGCGCTGGCGTTCAGGCTGTCGCCCTGCCCCTTCAGATCGGCCAACGCGATCGGGCCGCCCAGAGGCTCGGACGAGAAGCGCCCGTTCTGCGGACCCGGCAGCGGCACCTGACCGGCCGAAAATGCGTCGATCAGCTCCTCCAGCCGGGCGGGCGTCAGGTCCTCGTAGAAATCCTTGCCGATCTGGGCCATGGGGGCGTTGGTGCAGGCGCCCAGGCACTCGACCTCCTCCCAGCTGAACTTGCCGTCCGCCGACAGGGTGTGCGGCGCGGGCGCGATCCTGCGCTTGCAGACGGCGATCAGGTCCTCGGCCCCGCAGATCATGCAGGTGGTGGTGCCGCAAATCTGGATATTTGCCACGCTGCCAACGGGTTGCAGCTGGAACATAAAGTAGAACGTCGCCACTTCCAGGGCGCGGATGTAAGGCATCCCCAGCAGTTCGGCGCAGTATTCGATGGCAGGCCGGGACAGCCAGCCTTCCTGTTCCTGGGCGCGCCACAGGACCGGAATGATCGCCGATTGCTGGCGGCCTTCCGGGTATTTGGTCATCTGGGCATAGGCCCAGTCCAGGTTCGCGGGCGTGAATTCGAAGCTGTCCGGCTGGACGGGCGAAAGACGGCGGAGCATCAGCGGTCAACCTCTCCGAACACGATGTCGAGCGTGGCGATCAGGGCGGGCACATCGGCCAGCAGATGGCCCTTGGCGATCCAGTCCATCGACTGAAGATGCAGGAAACCTGGCGCCCGCAGCTTGGCGCGGTAGGGCTTGTTGGTTCCGTCGCTGACCAGATACACGCCGAATTCGCCCTTGGGCGCCTCGACGGCGGCATAGACTTCGCCCGCCGGAACGCGGAAGCCTTCGGTATACAGCTTGAAGTGGTGGATCAGGCTTTCCATGTCGCGCTTCATGTCGCTGCGCCGCGGAGGCGTCAGCTTGCCGCGCGCCAGGATGTCGCCGGCAGGCTCGGCCCGCAGCTTCTGCACCGCCTGGCGCATGATCGAGGTCGACTCCTTCATCTCCTGCATCCGGCACAGGTAGCGGTCATAGCAGTCGCCGTTGCGCCCGACGGGGATCCTGAAGTCGAATTCGTCGTAGCATTCGTAGGGCTGCGACCGGCGCAGGTCCCAGGCCATCCCGGCCCCGCGCGCCATCACGCCCGAATAGCCCCAGTTCAGCGCGTCCTGTTCGGTGACGATGCCGATGCCGACCAGGCGCTGCTTGACGATGCGGTTTTCGGTCAGCAGCGTGTGCAGGTCGTCAACAAGGTTCAGGAAGCTGTCGCACCATTCCTCGATATCGTCCAGCAGGTCCGGCGGCAGATCCTGATGCACGCCGCCCGGCCTGAAATAGGCCGCGTGCAGACGCGCCCCACAGGCGCGTTCGTAGAACACCATCAGCTGCTCGCGCGCCTCGAACCCCCACAAGGGCGGGGTCAGGGCGCCGATGTCCAGCATCCCCGTGGTCAGGCCCATCAGGTGGTTCAGGATGCGGCCGATTTCCGAATACAGCACCCGGATCAGGCTGGCGCGGCGCGGCACCACGGTTCCGGTCAGACGCTCGATCGCCAGGCACCAGGCATGTTCCTGGTTCATGGGCGAGACGTAGTCCAGCCGGTCGAAATACGGAAGGTTTTGCAGGTAAGTCCTGCTTTCCATGAGCTTTTCGGTGCCGCGATGCAGCAGGCCGATATGCGGGTCGGCGCGTTCCACGACCTCGCCGTCCAGTTCCAGCACCATGCGCAGCACGCCGTGCGCCGCCGGGTGCTGGGGACCGAAGTTGATGTTGAAGTTGCGGATCTTCTGTTCGCCGACCAGGGTGTCAGCCGATCCGTCGTCGTACTGGTTGGTGCGGATGTCGCCGTCCATGGTGCTTACCCCTTGGTCTTTTCGTCGCCGGGCAGCACGTATTTCGCGCCCTCCCACGGCGAAAGGAAGTCGAACTGGCGGTATTCCTGCGTCAGGCGCACGGGTTCATAGACCACGCGCTTTTCGGATTCGTCGTAGCGGACCTCGACATAGCCGGTGGTCGGAAAATCCTTGCGCAGGGGATAGCCGCTGAACCCATAGTCGGTCAGGATGCGCCGCAGGTCGGGATGCCCCGAGAACAGGATCCCGAACATATCGAAGACCTCGCGCTCGAACCAGTTGGCGCAGGGAAAGACGGGCACCATCGAGGGGACGATCTCGTCCTCGCGGATGGCGACCTTCACGCGGATGCGGTGGTTCTGGTACATGGACAGCAGGTGCCAGACCAAGTCGAACCGATGCGGACGTTCCGGGTGATCGACGGCGGTGATGTCCACCAGGGTCGAAAAGCGGCAGGAACTGTCGCTGCGCAGGAACTCGATCAGGTCCACGATGCCGGACAGGGTCGAGGTCACGGTCAGTTCGCCAAAGGCGACGGTGGCATCCAGAACCTGGTCGCCGCAGCGCAGCTTCAGGTGTTCGGCCAACTGGTCAAGCGCGTCGATGTCGGGATAGGCGGCCATGGCTTACCTCACCAGCGTGCCGGTGCGCCGGATCCGGCGCTGAAGTTGCAGAATGCCGTAAAGCAGCGCCTCGGCCGTGGGCGGGCAGCCGGGGACGTAAATGTCCACCGGAACGATCCGGTCGCAGCCGCGCACCACCGAATAGCTGTAATGGTAGTAGCCGCCGCCGTTGGCGCAGCTTCCCATGCTGATGACATAGCGCGGTTCCGGCATCTGGTCATAGACCTTGCGCAGCGCCGGGGCCATCTTGTTGGTCAGCGTGCCCGCGACGATCATCAGGTCCGACTGGCGCGGGGAGGCGCGCGGCGCCGTGCCGAAGCGTTCCACGTCGTAGCGCGGCATCGAGGTGTGCATCATCTCGACCGCGCAGCAGGCCAGCCCGAAGGTCATCCAGTGCAGCGAGCCGTTGCGCGCCCAGTTGATGATGTCCTCGGTCGTGGTCAGCAGGAAGCCCTTGTCCTGCAATTCGCGGTTCAGCGCGGCGGTCGCGACCTCGCGGTCGGGTCCGGCGGTGTTCGCCCCGGTCATCACGCCCATTCAAGCGCCCCTTTCTTCCATTCGTAGGCAAAGCCCACGGTCAGCACCGCCAGAAACACCATCATCGACCAGAAGGCCGCATCCGTCAGGCCCGCGAAGCTGACCGCCCAGGGAAACAGAAAGGCCACTTCCAGGTCGAAGATGATGAACAGGATCGACACCAGGTAGAAGCGCACGTCGAACTTCATCCGGGCGTCGTCAAAGGCGTTGAAGCCGCATTCGTAGGCGCTGACCTTTTCGGGGTCCGGGTTGCGCACCGCGACCACCACGGCGGCAAGGATCAGGACCAGCGCCAATGCGGACGCCATCCCGGCGAAAACAAGGATCGGCAGATAATCCTGTAGCAGAGTTTCCACGGGCAAGTTCCCCTTGTCGGCCGCGGAAAAGCTGTGGCTGCCCGCGACGGGTTAGCTAGGCGCCCGTTTAGACCCGCGCGCCAGCGGGGTCAACGGGCGCCGATCTGGATGGCACGCCTGCCGACCGCGCCGCCTTTGCGCCCATATGTCCATTCCGGGTGCCCCGTTCCAGAAGCCCCTGCCGGTTTCCGGCAGCCGGTGCCGTAACGTCACATCCCCTGCCCGGACATGCCGCGGGACGGCATCACCCCTGCCCTGCAACGCGAAGAAGGCAGCCACGGGGGCTGCCTCCGGTCGTTCCGCCTGCGGACGGATCACATTCCCGCGGCTTGGCAATCGGCCAGGGTGATGATCTCCATGTTGATCGAACCCGAGAACTGGTCGGCATCCGGGTTGCCTTCCACGCCGGTCGTGGCGGTCGCAGAGTTGTCGCTGGCAGCGGCGGCGGTGGCCGGGTTGGGCGAGTCGTCGTCCTGGTTGCCCTCGTTGCCGGTGGTCGGCTGCGCGGCGTCCATGGTGCCGGCATCGGTGTCGGGACCGGCGCCGGCCACCGCATCGTCGTCGGCATTGCCCGAATTCCCGGCATCGCCGCCCGAGACGGTCGCGTTCGGGGCCTGGTCATCCGACCCCATGGCCAAGGTCCGGCAATGTTCGGCCACGGCGGCCATGTCCGCCTCGTTGACCTCCTGGGTGCCGACCATGGTCTGGGCGAAAGCGGTCGAGCCGAAGCCAAGAACGGCAGCCAGGGCAAGCGGGGCGGTCAGGGTCTTGATGGTCATCGCAATCCTCCATGTATGGCGTTTAGGCATTGAATTGCCGAACCAACACCCAGACGACACGCTTGTTCCGTCACGCCGGCACACAAGAATGTTGCGCGGAACGCGGGAACCGCGTGCCGGGCCGCTGCATTGCATGGCCCCCATGCGTTGCGCTTGGCGGTGAGAGCGGTTATTTCTGGCCGAACCGCGACCGAAAGGACATGGCCTTGCGCGATCTTCGGATTCCCGACCAGCGACACCCGGAAAAGGCCCATCGGCCCGACCAGGCCCAACCCAAGAAGCCGGACTGGATCCGCGTCAAGGCCCCCACGTCCGAGGGTTACAAGCGCACCCGCGACATCATGAAGGACAACCGGCTGTCCACCGTCTGCGAGGAAGCGGGCTGCCCCAATGTCGGCGAATGCTGGTCCCAGGGCCACGCCACCATGATGATCATGGGCGAGATCTGCACCCGCGGCTGCACCTTCTGCAACGTGGCGACGGGCAAGCCCAATGCGCTGGACGTGTTCGAACCGGGCCGCGTCGCCCATGCCGTGCAGAAACTGGGCCTGAAGCATGTCGTCATCACCAGCGTCGACCGCGACGACCTGGACGACGGCGGGGCGGATCATTTCGCCCAAACGATCCGCGCCATCCGCCACCGCAGCCCCGATTCGACTGTCGAGGTTCTGGTTCCCGACTTCCTGAAGTCCAGGCCCGGCGCGCTGGAAACCGTGGTCGAGGCGCGGCCCGACGTGTTCAACCACAACCTGGAAACGGTTCCGGCGCTTTACCCCACGGTCCGGCCCGGCGCGCGCTATTTCCATTCGCTGCGGCTTTTGCAGAAGGTCAAGGAACTGGACCCGGCCATGTTCACCAAGTCGGGCATCATGGTGGGCCTGGGCGAGGATCGGGGCAGCGTCTTGCAGGTCATGGACGACATGCGCGCCGCCGACATCGACTTCATGACCATCGGCCAGTATCTGCAACCGACGCCCAAGCATCACCGCGTGGACCGCTTCGTCACGCCCGAGGAATTCGCCGGCTACGAGAAGGCCGCCTACGGCAAGGGCTTTCTGATGGTTTCGGCGACGCCGCTGACGCGGTCGTCCTATCACGCGGGCGACGATTTCGCCCGGCTGCGGGACGCGCGATTGCAGAAACTCGGCCGCGCCTGACCCCTCTTGCAAAGCGGCCTGCCCCGCGCTAGGGCAGAAACCGGAAGGCCCGAGTGACGGAATGGTAGACGTAGCGGATTCAAAATCCGCCGCCGCAAGGCATGTCGGTTCGAGTCCGACCTCGGGTACCAGCCTTTCCCCACCCCGCCACAGCACAAGGGCCGCGCGCGGCGGCCCCGGCGCTTGCTAGCGGCTTGCGGCCTGCTTGCGCAGCCGTGCATTCCGCGCCCACATGTTCAGCCCCTCGACAATGGCGGAAAAGGCCATCGCGGCGTAGACATAGCCTTTCGGGACATGGACGCCGAAGCCCTCGGCGATCAGCGTGGTGCCGATCAGCAGCAGGAAGGACAGCGCCAGCATCACGATGGTGGGGTTCTTGCCGATAAAGGCGGCCAGCGGGTTCGCGGCCAGCAGCATCACGGTCACGGCGGTGACAACGGCGACCACCATGATTTCCACATGCGGCGTCATGCCCACGGCGGTGATGATGCTGTCGATGGAAAACACCAGATCCAGGATCAGGATCTGCACAATGGCGCTGCCGAAGGAAACGCCCGCGACGCCGACCATGGTGTCCTCGTGATCCGCCGGATCGACGTGGTGGTGGATTTCCTTTGTGGCCTTCCAGACCAGGAACAGGCCGCCCGCGATCAGGATCATGTCCTTCCAGGACAGCTCGTTGCCCAGGATCGTGACAACGGGCTGCGTCAGCTGCACGATCCAGGCGATGGTTGCCAGCAGGCCAAGCCGCAGAACCAGCGCCAGGCCGATGCCGACGCGGCGCGCCCGTTCCCGCTGCCCTTCGGGCAGCTTGTTCGACAGGATCGAGATGAACAGCAGGTTGTCGATGCCCAGCACGACCTCCATCACGACAAGGGTGCCAAGGGCGACCCATGCCTCGGGCTGCTGCATAAGGGCGATGATGTCCTGCATCTGAAAATCCTGTCACAAAGGGGCTGTCGGTCAGGAAAGTCCGTCCGGCCCAGGCGGTTCCGTGTTTCCGCGTCGCGGCATCATGCTTGGCGGGCCGGAACCGCCCCGTCAAGCGGCCCTGCCGCGCTATCCCGCCATAACCCGCTCGCCCGCCCCGGCCAGGGTCGCCGCCAGCTCGTCCAGCCAGCCGCCCGGCGGGGTCGAGGCGCGGCGCAGCAGCAGCACCTTTCGCGATGGCTGGGGTTCGGGAAACGCGACCACGGACAGGCCGGGGGCCGCCGCGCGTTCCTGGCGCAGGGCAAGCTGCGGCAGAAAGGTCAGGCCCATTCCCTGCGCGGCCAGGCGGCACAGGGTGGACAGCGAGGCAGCCCCCAGGTCCAGGCGCGCGCCGCGGCGGCCAAGGCCGCAAACCTCCAGGGCCTGGGCGCCCAGGCAATGCCCCTCGTCCAAGAGCAGCAGCTGGCCGGGGTCGAGGTCGCGCGGCTCGGGGCGCCGGGCGCCGATGCGGGCGATCTGGCCGGGGCTGCCCGCCAGCAGGAAGCGGTCGGTGAACAACGGGGTCGCGGCCAGATCGGGGCTGTCGGGCGCGGTGGCCACAACGGCCACGTCCAGCCGCCCCTGGATCAGCTCATCGACCAGCCGGTCGGTCTGCGCCTCTCGCAGGTGCAGGTCGCGGCCGATGTCCTGGGCGCGCAGGACCGGCAGCGCCTCGGGCAGAAGATAAGGGGCGACGGTCGGGATCATCCCCAGCATCAGCCGCCCGCCCCGCCCCGGCTGTCGCATCCCCTGCTCCAGCCCCGCCATGGCCGCCATGACCTTGCGGGCATGGGCTTCCAGGGCCCGGCCCTGCGGCGTCAGCAGCACGCCCGCCGCCGTGCGTTCGACCAGGGGGGCGCCGACCTCCTCCTCCAGGGCGCGGATCTGCATGGAAAGCGCCGGCTGGGTCACGTTCATCACCTCGGCCGCGCGGGTGAAATGCGCTTGCCGGGCCAGCGCCAGGAAATAGCGCAACTGGCGAAGGGTGATGTTCATTAGGATGCCTTATCGGGTTCATCTGTTTAAGCGATTTCCGTTTATGCCGATCCCCTGGCAGAAACGACCCGAACCGAGACCGAAGGAGCCAAGGATGACCCAGGACAGCCCCCGTCCCCGCATGACCACCACGGCAGGCGCGCCGATCGCCTCGAACCAGCACAGCGAAACCGCGGGCGACCGCGGGCCGGTGCTGATGCAGGACTATCAGCTTCTGGAAAAGCTGGCGCACCAGAACCGCGAGCGCATCCCGGAGCGCGTGGTCCACGCGAAAGGCTGGGGCGCCTTCGGCACCTTCACGGTGACGCACGACATCTCGCGGTACAGCTGCGCCTCGATCTTCGGCGCGGTCGGCAAGACCACCCCGATGCTGGCGCGGTTCTCGACCGTGGCGGGCGAGATGGGCGCGGCGGACCACGAACGCGATGTGCGGGGATTCGCGCTGAAGTTCTACACCGACGAGGGCAACTGGGACCTGGTGGGCAACAACACGCCCGTCTTCTTCGTCCGCGACCCGCTGAAGTTCCCGGACTTCATCCACACGCAGAAGCGCCACCCCCGCACCAATCTGCGCAGCCCGACGGCCATGTGGGACTTCTGGGGCCAGGTGCCCGAATCGCTGCACCAGGTGACGATCCTGATGTCGGACCGGGGCCTGCCGCAGGATCCGACCTTTATGGACGGCTTCGGCAGCCACACCTATTCCTTCTGGAACAAGGACGGCGAACGCTTCTGGGTCAAGTTCCATTTCAAGACCCGGCAGGGCCACCGCCATTACACCAACGGCGAGGCCGCCGAGATCATCGGCCACACCCGCGAGGGCTATCAGGAGGCGCTGTTCGGCAAGATCGAGCGGGGCGAGTTCCCCCGCTGGACCATGTTCGTGCAGATCATGCCCGAACTGGACGCGGAAAAGACCCCTTACGATCCCTTTGACCTGACCAAGGTCTGGCCGCACGGGGATTACCCGCTGATCGAGGTGGGCGAGTTCGAACTGAACCGCAACGCCGACAACTATTTCGCGCAGATCGAACAGGCGGCCTTTAGCCCGTCGAACAAGGTGCGCGGCATCGGCTACAGCCCCGACAAGATGTTGCAGGCCCGCGTCTTCAGCTATGCCGACGCGCATCGCTATCGCCTGGGCACGCATTACGAGCATCTGCCGGTGAACGCGCCGAAATGCCCGGTTCATCATTACCACAAGGACGGGCAGATGAACTTCTTCGGCCAGGCGACGGGCAGCACGGACGCGTATTACGAGCCGAACAGCAGGGGCGGCGCGGTCGAGGATCCGTCCTTTGCCGAGCCTCCGCTGCGTCTGTCCGGCGTGGCCGCGCGCCAGCCGCACCGCCAGCTGATCGACGACTACGAACAGCCCCGCGCGTTGCACGACCGCGTGCTGAACGACGAGGAGCGGGCGCGGCTTTACAAGAACATCGCCGCCGCGATGGAGGGCGCGGACGAGGACGTGATCGAACGCGCGCTGGTTCATTTCGACCGCATCAGCCCGGCCTATGGCGCGGGGATCCGCGCGGCGCGGGCCCAGAAGGCCCGCACCTCCGTCGCGGCCGAATGACACCGCCTTTGTGGTAGCGAGTCGATGGTTTCGTAGTCGCGCAACGAGTTCGCTGTTACCAACGGGGCGCCCGCGTGGCGCCCCTTTCCCGTGTCACCCGATCAGACGGGAACCGCTGCCATAGGTTTCCTGGTAATGCCGCTCCAGCCGCATGAGGGCCAGGCGCAGCACGATCTTGCCCGACCGGGCCGACCAGCCCAGGCGGCGCTCGGTCAGTTCGATCCCCTCAAGAAAGCAGCAGACCCGCAGCACGATGTCGCCCATGCCCGGGCCCAGGTCGCGCAGCGCCATCGCCACCCGGTCGCGCGCCGAGTCCGATCCGCCGCGATAGCCCCCGCCGCTGCGGGAAACGTCGATGCCCGATGTCATGAAGCCCGCCCAGTTCTGCGTCACGCGCGGCCCCATCTGCGCCAGCTCGAAATCCTCGCGCAGGCGCTCGCCCGCCGCGACCATGCCGGACGACAGGAAGGGCTTGCCCGCCCCGTCGCGGCGCCGCGCCAGCAGCAGCAGCGGACTTTCGGCGATGTTGACGCGGACACGGCGGCGGCGGCGATCCTCGGGGTCATCCATCACGCGGCTTTCCCAGACGCGGTGCCGGTCGGCATGGTCGAAACCTGCGGAAGCCTCGGCCATGCCCGCCGGGCCGTCGGCCACGGGGATCGCGTCGGTGAACTCGGCCGGTCCGGGCACGGCCTTGCGCTGGCGCGGCGATTGCAGCATGTCGCGCAGGGCGTCGCGCCCGGCGGGGGCGATGGCGTAACGCTGCACCCGCCCCGGCATGGCCGAGGGCACGACCCATCCCTTTAGCGCCATCAGTTCGGCGATCCAGCGTTCCAGGACGGCGGTGCGGATGTCGTCGCGGCTGATGATGGCCTTGTCCATGCCCTCGGCCGTGACCAGCACCGCGCCGGGTTCCGCCAGGCGGCGCAACAGGCGCATCGCCTGCCGGTCGTCCAGCTTGCGCGGACGGTCCGCGCCTTCGGCCAGGGCGCCATCGACCAGGGGATCGTCGCGCCGCGCCTCGAACCGGCGGATCCGGCGCAGGATGGTCGAGGCGTGGCAGCCCTCGGACCGCGCCAAGGCGCGGATCGACTGGCCTTCCTCGACATGGCGAAGGTAAAGGCGCGCATCGTCGGGCAGACCGTCAAGGGGGGTGGGGGCTGCCCCGGTCGGCGAACGGTGCTCCGCGGCAAGGCTGTCGATGGCGAAATCACCGGTCAAAAGCGTCATGTCTGGTTCCTTGTCATCCTTGGCAGCCGGGGGAGTGAACTACCTGAGGTTGCGTTAAACGTGGTTAATGGAACGGCTGATCATCAGCAGATAGCCGCAACATTCCCTAACAAATCCTAAAGATACGTTTCCCGACCGAACGCTGCGATAAAGCGGCAGGCAACACCCGTTAAAGTTGTGTGAAGCTGGTCTCACCAACACCAATGGGACAGTTCAAAATGAGCTACATGCCGAATGTGATCGCCTTCCGCCCCCGTCCCGCGACCGAGTCCCTGCGCCGCCCGCGCATCCTGATCCGCGCCGCCCGCGAGGGGCAGGCCGGATGGCGCCGCGGCCGCGACCTCAAGCGCCTGCTGCGGATCGACCACTGCCCCGCCCCCGGCGCTTGCCTGCCCCGCCTGCGCGCCGAGGAGGCGGCCATGAACGAGGCCCGGCTGCAACGCGCCGCGGAATACGACATGCACCGCCATGTTCTGCTGATGATCGCCATCCTGGCGGAAATGCGCGCGGCGGTGGCCGATGCCCCCGCCCCGGTCCGGGCGGGCGCGGGCGTCGGGGCGGCGATGTTGGCGCAGATCGGCGCCGCGTTCAGCGGCCCCGCAGCAGCGATCCCAGCACGCCCCTGACGATGGCCTGGCCGGTCTTGGTGCCAAGCTGCCGCGCCAGGCTTTTGCCGAAGGCTTCCACGATCGAATCGCCGCGGGACGACCTGGGGGGCGCCTCGTCCCGCGGCCGATACCGTCGGGCATTGCGGTATTCGGCGCGGTTCATGTCGAACAGCGCCTCGTTCTCTGCCCTGGCCGCCTCGCTGGTCCTGCGCGCCAGCAATTCATGCGCGGAATCGCGGTCGATGGTTTTCGTGTATTTCACCCCCATGGCAGAGGCCGCCATTGCCCCGGCCCGTTCCGCGTCCGAGATCGGCCCCATGCGGCTGAAGGGCGGGCGGACCAGCGTCCGCTGCACCATGCCGGGCACGCCCTTCTCCTCCAGCAGCGAGGTCACGGCCTCGCCGGTGCCGACATGCTGGATGGCCTCGGCGGTGTCGAAGCCGGGATTGGCGCGATAGTTTTCGGCCGCCATGCGCAGCGCCTTCTGATCCTTGGGGGTGAAGGCGCGCAGCGCGTGCTGGATGCGGTTGCCAAGCTGGCCCAGCACCCCCTGGGGAATGTCCGCCGGGTTCTGGCTGACGAACCACAGGCTGACGCCCTTGGAGCGGATCAAACGGGCGACCTGCTCGACCTTTTCGACCAGGGCCTTGGGCGCGTCGTCGAACAGCAGATGCGCCTCGTCGAAGAAAAAGGCGACGCGCGGCCGGTCGGGGTCGCCCACCTCGGGCAGCTGCTCGAACAGCTCGGACAAGAGCCACAACAGAAAGGTCGCGTAAAGGCGGGGCGACCGCATCAGCCGGTCGGCGGCCAGGATGTTGACGACCCCCTTGCCGGATGCATCCTGCCGGATGATGTCGGCCAGATCCAGCGCGGGTTCGCCGAACAGCCGGTCGCCGCCCTGGTTTTCCAGCACCAGCAGCGCCCGCTGGATGGCGCCCACGCTGGCCGTGCCGACATTGCCGTATCGCAGCGACAGATCGGCGGCGTTCTGCCCCACCCAGACCAGCATCGCCTGCAAGTCCTTCAGGTCCAGCAGCGCCAGCCCTTGTTCGTCGGCCACGCGGAAGGCGATGTTCATCACCCCTTCCTGCGCCTCGGTCAGATCCAGAAGGCGCGACAGCAGCAGCGGCCCCATCTCGGCCGGAGTGGTGCGGACGGGATGGCCCTTCTCGCCCCAGATGTCCCAGAAGGTCACGGGAAAGGCCCGATAATCCAGCGCCAGGCCGATCCGGGCGGCCCGTTCGGCAAAGGCCGCGTGCGGCTTTGCCTCGGCGCTGCCGGCATAGGCCATGCCCGCCAGATCGCCCTTCACGTCGGCCAGAACCACCGGCACGCCCGCCAGGGACAGGCTTTCCGCCAGGGTTTGCAGCGTGACCGTCTTGCCGGTGCCGGTGGCGCCTGCGATCAGCCCGTGGCGGTTGGCGTATTTCAGCAGCAGCCTTTGCGGAGCGGCGCTGTCCGGCCCGCCGCCGCCCACCACGATCGTGTTCGCCTGCCGATCCACCACATCCGTCATTCCTGTTCCCCCGTTGCGCCGGGCGCCGGTTTGCCGTCCGGCGCGACAATACATTGTTAATGCAACCATGACAGGATGCGAATCGTTCGTCACCAGGCTCGTCGGTGACGAACCTTCCTCCCTGTTGGACTTGCCGCGCCTTCGGGCGCGGTTTTTTTGTGATTGCGGCCTTGTCACGGAACTGTTGACGGATGGCGGCGGCGCGACTAGCGTGCAGATCAATGATGACCGGCCAGTCCGGCAGGGGGAAGACAGCGCCTATGGCGTCGGGGTCGTAGTTCGTGCCACGACCCTTTCCAGTTTCGCCCCGGCCCTTGATGTCACGCGATCCGTGTCGATGTGATGACAGGCAGATGCCTGCCAGATCCATGCGGGTCAACGCTTGGTGAACACCGCCATCCGGTTGCGGCCTGACAAACGCGAACGGACATGCTAGGCCCGCTCAACGCATTGAGCAAAGGGACGAAACAACCATGCCAATCAAACCCTCGCAGGCCCTTCTGGCGGCGCTTGCCCTTGTCGCGGCACCGGCCTTCGCGCAGGACAACGCCGCGCCCGCAGCACCGGCCCCCGCCGCCGAGGCCCCTGCCGCCGAGGCCCCCGCCGCCGAAGCTCCTGCCGCCGAGGCTCCCGCCACGCCGGCGGCCGAAGCGCCCGCCACGGACGGCGCCGCCGAGGCCCCCGCCACGCCGGCGGCCGATGCGCCCGCCGATGCGGAACCGCAGGTCGGCCAGTATTACGTCAAGACCACGAACCAGGACTGGACCACCCGCTGCCTGAAGGCCGAGCAGGGCAAGGATCCTTGCGAGCTGTATCAGCTGCTCAAGGACGACGAGGGGAACGCGGTAGCCGAGATGACCCTGATCCCGCTGAAGAACAGCGAGGACGTGGCGGCGGGCGCGACGGTGGTTGCGCCCCTGGAAACCGACCTGATCCAGGGCCTGGGCTTTGCCGTCGGCACGGGCGAGTCGCGGGGCTATCCCTTCAGCTTCTGCGCCCCGGTGGGCTGCGTCTCGCGGCTGGGCTTCACCCAGGCCGAACTGGACGCGCTGAAGCGCGGAAGCGAGGCGACGCTGACCCTGCTGCCTTTTGGCGGCAACCGCGACAATCCGGTCCGGCTGAAGCTGTCGCTGTCGGGCTTTACCGCGGCGTTCGACGCGCTGTCGGCCTATGCCGACGAGCCCGCCCCGGCAGCCGCTCCTGCGGCGGAAACGCCCGCGGCGGACGCCCCCGCCAACTGATCCGGGCCGCAGAACAGCAACCGCGCCCCGCCGGGCGCGGTTTTTTCATGCCCGCCGTCAGACTGGCCGTCAGACTGGCCGTCAGACCGGCCGTCGGATTCGCCGTCAGACCCGCCGCAGCGCGATCACCGCGTTCAGCCCGCCAAAGGCGAAGGCGTTGGACAGCACGGCATCGACGCGGGCATCCCGCGCCTCGTTCGGAACCACGTCCAGCGCGCATTCGGGATCGGGTTCCTGATAGCCGATGGTGGGCGCGATCACGCCATCGCGCAGCGCCATGATGCAGGCCAGCAGCTCCACCGCGCCGGTGCCGCCGATGACATGCCCGTGCATCGCCTTGGTCGAGGAGATCATCAGCCGGTCGGCGTGATGGCCGAAGGCATGGGCCACCGCTGCGCATTCGGTTTTGTCGTTGGCCGCCGTGCCGGTGCCGTGGGCGTTGATATAGCCCACGTTCTCGGGGTTCAGGCCCGCGTCCTCCAGCGCGCCGGTGATCGCCCGCTCGGCCCCCTGGGCCGAGGGCATCACGATGTCCTGCGCGTCCGAGGACATGGCGAATCCCACCACCTCGGCCAGGATGTCGGCGCCGCGGGCGCGGGCGTTGTCGAAATCCTCGAAAACGAAGACGCCCGCCCCCTCGCCCTGGACCATGCCGTTGCGGTTGGCGGAGAACGGGCGGCAGGCGTCCTTGGACATGACGCGCAGCCCTTCCCAGGCCTTGACGCCGCCAAAGCACAGCATCGCCTCGGACCCGCCGGTCAGCATCACCTGCGCCGCGCCCGACCGGATCATCTGAAAGGCCAGGCCCATGGCGTGGTTGGAACTGGCGCAGGCGGTCGCCACCGTGAAGGCCGGGCCGCGCAGCCCGAATTCCATGCTGACATGGCTGGCGGCGGCGTTGTTCATCAGCTTGGGAACGACAAAGGGATGGACGCGGTTCTTCCCTTCCTCGTAGACGGTGCGGTAGTTTTCGTCCCAGGTGTTCAGCCCGCCGCCCGCCGTGCCCAGCACGACGCCCGACCGCAGGCCGAGCGCGCCCTGGAAATCCAGCCCGGACTGCGCCACCGCCTGCTTGGCCGCCAGCAGCGCGAACTGCGTGAACTTGTCGTAGAGCAGGATCTGCTGACGGTTGAAGTAATCCTCGGCCCGCCAGTCGTGGATCTGCGCGCCGATCTGAATCGACAGGCGGTCCACGTCGCGGAAATCCAGCTGGCTGATGCCGCAGCGCCCTTCGCGAAAGGCGGCCAGCGTCGTCGGCACGTCATGGCCCAGGGCGTTTATCGTGCCCGCGCCGGTGATCACCACCCGGCGCGGGCCATCGGCACCGCGGGCGGGGGTCTTCTCGGGGTCAGGCGTTTCGGCGGCCTTCTTGCCGGACTTCTTGGGGCTCATGCGGCCTTCTGCGCCACCAGCCGTTCGACGGCTGCGATGATGGTACCCATGGTCGAGATGTCGAAGTCCGACTTTTCCGGCTCATTGGCGTTGAACGGGATCGAGATGTCGAACTCTTCCTCCAGCGCGAAGATCGATTCGACCAGCCCCAGGCTGTCGATGCCCAGATCCTGGGGGGTGGAATCGTCGCTGATCTGGTCGGGTTCAAGCATGGCCTGTTCGGCGATGATGGCCGTGATGCGGTCTCTGATCTGGTCGGTCATGAAGCCTCCTGCTCAGCCCTTTTCCAACAGTCGTGTAACAGTTTCCTGAAGCTTTGCCACTTGCTGCGCGAATCTTGGCAGGCGGCGCATGGCCTTCTGGATCTCCATCTGCGTTTCCATCTTGACGGCGGGGTTGCCCAGGATCACCCGGCCCGCGGGGACGCGCGTGAAGATCTTGCTGGCGCCACCGGCGATCACGTCGTCGCCGATCTCGATGTTGTCGCTGACGCCGACCTTGCCGGCCAGCACCACCCGGTTGCCGATCTTCGACGACCCGGCGATTCCCACCTGGGAACACAGCAGGCAGTCGTCGCCCACGACCACGTTGTGGCCCAGCATCACCAGATTGTCGATCTTGGTGCCGCGGCCCACGCGGGTCGCGCGGATCGTGCCGCGGTCGATGGTCGCGTTGGCGCCGATTTCCACGTCGTCGCCGATATCGACCCCGCCCAGCGAATGGATCCGCGTCCAGTGCTGCCGCTTGATGTCTTCGCGCGCGCCAAGGGTGCGGCGGATTTCCTCGATCCCCGACTCCTCGGGGGTGACAAAGGAAAAGCCGTCGCCGCCGACCACCGCGCCCGATTGCATGATCAGCCGATGGCCCGCGGTCACGCCATGGGCGATGCGCGCGCCCGCGTGGATCAGCACGTCGTCGCCCAGCCTGGAACCGCGACCGATCGACACATGCGGCCCGATCCGCGCGCGGGCTCCGATCCGCACATCGGGGCCGATCACCGCGAAGGGTCCGATCGCCGCGCCGTACCCGATCTGGGCCGAGGGGTCGATAACGGCGGTCGGATGGATGCCCGGCGCGATGTCGGGGCCGGGGTCGAAGGCGCGGGTCAGGCCCGCCATCAGCAGGCGCGGGCGCGGCGCAAAGATCGCGGCCTTCAGGCCCAAGGCTTCGGGGTCCATGCCCTGCGCCAGGATGGCCATGCTGCCGGGCTTCAGCGCTTCGGCGTATCCGGGCGACATCGCCAGGGCAATGACGCCGCCGTCCGGTCCGACCGGCCCGGTGGCGGCGGGCTCGGCCGCGCCGGTGACGGGCAGGTCCAGATCGCCCCAGCCCTGCGCGTCCAGCGCCTGCGCCAATTCGCGGATGGTGATTGCCATGGTCGCCCCCTTTGTCGGAAGCGACTTAGACCTTCCGGGCCTATGAATCCAGTCCGGCCTTCTGGATCGCGTCATACAGAACGGCGTCGCGGCCATAAACATCCTCGAACCGGCGGATGGTGCCGTCGGCGTCGGGAAAAGCCGTGAAATAGACCAGATGCACCGGAACCGGGGGGGTCAGCTTCAGCCAGGTTTCCTTGCCGCGATCCAGCGCCCGCCGGAACATCGCCTGCGGATCGGCGGCCTGCACCGACAGCAGGGCATGGGCCAGGTCGAAGGGATCGCCGATGCGGATGCAGCCGTGGGAATGGGCGCGCATGGCGTTGCCGAACAGATGCTTGGTGGGCGTGTCGTGCAGATAAATGTTCCAGGGGTTCGGGAAGATGAACTTCACCAGCCCCAGCGCATTGTCGTCGCTGGCCTTCTGCCGCATCCGGTAAGGGAAGTTCGCCGCCGTATAGCGCCCGAAGTCGATGCGGTCGCGCCCGATCACGTTGCCGTTCCCGTCCACCACGTCCAGATGCGACACGGCATGGCGGTTGGCCTGCAACTTCGGCAGGTATTCCTTGACGGTGATCGAACGGGGCACGTTCCAGCGCGGGTTCGCCACCACATATTCGATCTGGTCCGAAAATTCGGGCGTCTGCCGGTCGCGTTCGGTGCTGCCAACGACAACGCGGGTGCTGAACACCTGCGCCCCGCCCTCCATGATGCGGGCGGCGTATTCGGGGATGTTGACCCAGACATGGCGGGCGTCCAGATCCTCGCCCCCCATCCAGCGCATCCGCTCCAGCGCGACGACAATGGCGCGGCTGCGGCTGTCCTCGGGCACGTCGCCGTTCAGGTGGCGGATGGTCTTCGGTCCGGCCACCCCGTCCGGGGGCAGGCCCGCGGCCGCCTGATAGCGCGCGACCGCATCGGCCAGGGCCGCGTCATAGGCCTGCGGATCGGTCGCGGGCGCGGCAAAGCCGATGCTGTCCAGCCGGGCGCGCAGGGGCAACACGCCCTCGCCCCGCGCGCCGACGCGCCACATCCCCTCGGGCGCGCGGGGAAGGCCCGCGGGAACGGCCAGGGATTCGCCGCCGGACAGGGCGCGCTGCAAGGCCAGATAGGCGGGATGGCGCGGTTGCAGGTCCAGCAGGAACCGGCGCGGATCCGGGGCCTGGGTGAAATCGCGGATCAGCCGGTCGATGGGCGGGCGCCTGACCTCTCGCTTGATCAGCGGGTCGATGCTGGCGGGGCGCACGACGCCCCCCGTCATGTCGCGCAGGTAACGGGCCAGGATTCGCGCCTGCCCCACCTCGGCCCGGATGTCGCGCGCATCGCCGGCCAGCGCCGCGCCTGGATAGCGGCCCGCCGGGATGCCGTGGGCCGGCGCGGTGGCGACCGCGTGAAGCAGCGCCTCGCGCCGCTGGGCGGCCCGGGGGCCCATGAAGATCGGCCCCAGGCCGTGCGTGCCATAATAGGCTGCCAGATCGGGGTGCGCCGCCGCAGCCTGCGCCAGCGCCATTTCCGCAGGCGTGAAATGCAGGCGTGGTGCTGCGGCAACACCCATGGAGGGCGCAAGACCCGCCTGCGGCTGAGCAACCGCCGATTGAGCGCCCAGAATCAGAAGAATAGCTGCAACCAGCCTGAAGCCGTTCATGATCACCCCGCCCCGATCGTGATCCGAATCTGCCATTGGAACAGAGATTTCGCCAGCAAATGCGGGGCGGTCGGATGCCGCCGGGCGGCGATGGTTGCAGCCCTGCCACAGCGCCGGGACCCATTCGCAACACCGCCGTGACATCGGCAGGAAATCGCCTAACCTTGTGGATATTCATCTTCCGGGGGCAGGAAACTGTTTCTGAGCGCACGGTCTTTTGACATATTGTTAAGCAGCCGGGGATAACCTTGGTGGCGCCGCAGGGGATGTGGCGGACAAAAGACGAAGTGGGACAGGCGATCTGACATGACATTCGACCTTCTTTCGCGTCGCGGCATCCTGGGCGTGTTTGCGGCGACAACCGTGACGGCAGCGCCGGTAATGGCCAATGCCTTCGGCTTCCTGCGGGGCGCGGGCGACATGCGCCGCATCCGCATGTATTCGGGCAGAACCGGCGAAAGCCTCGACACCGTTTACTGGGTCGACGGCAAGTACATCCGCGAAGCCCTGAACGAGATCAACGTCTTCATGCGCGACTGGCGCACGGGCGAGGCGATCGGGATCGACCCCCGCACCGTTGATGTCGCCGCGGCCTCGCACCGGCTGCTGCAAACCAACGAACCCTACATGATGCTGTCGGGCTATCGCTCGCCCCGCACCAACGCGATGCTGCGCCGGTCCTCCAGCGGGGTTGCGCGCAATTCGCTGCACATGGTGGGCAAGGCTGCCGACCTGCGGCTGAAATCGCGCTCGGTCGGGCAGATGTACAATGCCGCGATGTCCTGCCGCGCCGGGGGCGTGGGCAAGTATTCGCGGTCGAATTTCGTCCACATGGACTGCGGTCCGGTTCGCAACTGGGGCGCCTGAACGGCCCCGGACCCCGATCGCTTGACCCTGCGCCGCACGCTTTTCCGCGCGCGGCGCCTTTTGCGTGTCCGGCTGCCGGACCGGACCGGGCGGGATGCGCCTTGACGAAACCCGACGGGTGCGAAACCCTTGACGACGAGCACAGGACAAAAGGCCGCATGATGCCGCATATGACGCGCCGGTACCGAACCGCCAAGAAGATCCAGGCGGCGGCGATCCGGCTGGCAGTGCGCGACGGATTGGCAAACGTCACCACCGAGGCGATCGCCCGCGAGGCAGGCATCAGCACCCGCACCTTCTTCAACTATTATCCCTACAAGGAAGCGGCGATGATGGGACCGCCCCCCGATTATCCCGCCGAGGCGTCCGAGCAGTTCGTTGCGGGCACCGGCACGCTGATCGAGGATCTGGGCCGCCTGATCACCGCGCATCTGTCGCGTTTCCTCGACGAGCGCGAGCTGCTGGTCCACATCCTGGCGCTGTCGGACACCGACCCCAAGCTGGACGCGCTGCGCAATTCCACCATGCTGTCGCGCCGCGCCCAGATGCGGGAACTGCTGCGCCGCCGCTGCCCCGCCGCCCGGCCCGCCCAGATCGAGATCCTGGCCGCCGCCATCGTCGCCGCGACCAATGCCGCCACCAAGGCCTGGACCAGCGGAGAGGCCGACGACTTCATCGCCGCCGCCCTTGAAAACCTGTCGCTGATCCAGCCCGCGGCCGAGATGCTGGGCCGGCGCCCCGGCTAGACGGCCAGCATTTTTCGGTAAAGCCCTTCGAGGAAAGGCTCGGCCTCGACAAAGGGGTCATGGCCCGGACCCAGCACGGCCCGCACCTGCACGTCGAAATCGGCGTAATGCTGGGTCAGGGCCCAGATCGAGAAGATCAGGTGATGCGGATCCACCCGCGCCAGCCGCCCCTGGTCCATCCAGCCTTGCAGGATGGCGGCGGCGGTATCGACGATCCGGCGCAGGCTGCCGCCCAGGATTTCCGTCAGATGCGGCGCGCCTTGCAGGATTTCATAGGCGAACAGGCGGCTTTCGCGGGGAAAGCGGCGCGACATGTCCAGCTTGGCGCGGACATAGCCCATCACCTCGGCCAGGGGCTCTCCTTGGGGGTCGATGCGGATCATCGGCGCCAGCCACATGTCCAGCAGCGTCGTCAGCAGCGTCTTGTGGATGTCGTCCTTGGACGGGAAGTAATAAAGGACGTTCGGCTTGGACAGGCCCGCGGCCTCGGCGATCTGGTCCACCGTGGCGCCCCGGAAGCCGTTGGTCGAAAAGGCGGTCAGCGCGCCTTCCAGGATCAGGTCGCGGTTCTTCTGCTGGATGCGGGTCAGGGGGGCGTCGGACTGGTCCGTCATGTTTCGGCTCCGTCTTGGCGGATGGCGCAATTTCGGGCATCGGGTCTTGCCGCGGCCTTCTGGATGCTTGACTGAGGCCCGCCCCGTGCTAGCCTGTTCCTGACCATTTGGTCAATAAAGGAAGGGGTTCAGGGCCGCCTGGCTGCCCGACGGACTGCCATGCCCCGATCAAGCCGACCCCGCGACAGAACGGGGGGCCAGACAGGAAGGACGACAGATGACCGACGCCAGCGGGCCGGTTTCGGCTGCCAACATGAAGGTGGACGGCGAAAGGCTGTGGGACAGCCTGATGCAGATGGCCCGGATCGGTCCCGGCGTGGCCGGCGGCAACAACCGCCAGACCCTGACCGACGCCGATGCCGAGGGCCGCGCCCTGTTCCGCCGCTGGGCCGAGGAGGCGGGCATGACCATGGGCCTGGACCGGATGGGCAGCATGTTCATGCGCCACGAGGGGGCCGAGCCGGATCTTGACCCCGTTTACATCGGCAGCCACCTGGACACCCAGCCGACCGGAGGCAAGTTCGACGGCGTTCTGGGCGTGCTGTCGGGGCTGGAGGTGATCCGGTCCATCCGCGACATGGGCATCAGGACGCGCCGTCCCGTCGTGGTGGTGAACTGGACGAACGAGGAAGGCACGCGCTTCGCCCCCGCCATGCTGGCCTCCGGCGTCTTCGCGGGCGTGCTGACCGAGGATTACGCCAACAGCCGCACCGACGCCGAGGGCAGGCGCTTCGGGGACGAGCTGGACCGCATCGGCTGGCGCGGGGACGAGCCGCCGGGCGGCCGCAGGATGCACGCGATGTTCGAATACCATATCGAGCAGGGCCCGATCCTGGAGGCCGAGAACAAGCAGATCGGCGTCGTCACGCATGGCCAGGGCCTGTGGTGGTTGCAGGTGACGCTGACGGGGAAAGAGGCGCATACCGGATCGACGCCCATGTCCATGCGCGTGAACGCGGGCCTGGGCATGGCCCGCGTCATCGAGGCCGTGCACCGCATCGCCATGGACCACCAGCCCGACGCCGTTGGCGCCGTGGGCCAGGCGGATGTCTGGCCGAACAGCCGCAACGTGATCCCCGGCCGCGCGGTCTTCACCGTCGATTTCCGCTCGCCCGATCTGGCCAAGCTGAATGCGATGCGGGCGCGGCTGGAGGAAGAGGCGCCCCGCATCGCCGCCGGCCTGGGTCTGGGGATCGCCATCGAGCCGGTCGGCCATTTCGATCCGGTGGCCTTCGATCCCGGTCTGGTCGAGGTGGTGCGGGGCGCGGCGGAACGACTGGGTTACAGCCACATGAACATCGTCTCGGGCGCGGGTCACGACGCCTGCTGGATCAGCCGCGTCGCGCCCACGGTGATGATCATGTGCCCCTGCGTGGACGGGCTGTCCCACAACGAGGCCGAGGAGATCAGCCCCGAATGGGCAAGCGCGGGCGCTGACGTGCTGCTGCACGCGGTGCTGGATGCGGCAGAGGTTGTCCGCTGACGCGGACGAACGCCGGGGGCTTCGCGCCCCCGGACCCCCGCGGGATATTTGAACAAAGATGAAAGGGATGGGGATGAGCACGGTTATACGGAACGGCACCATCGTCACCGCCGACCTTTCCTGCAAGGCCGACGTTCTGGTCGAGGGCGGGCGCATTGCCGCCATCGGCCAGGGGCTGACCGGCGACAGGGTTCTGGACGCGACCGGCTGCTATGTCATGCCGGGCGGCATCGACCCGCATACGCATCTGGAGATGCCCTTCATGGGCACCTATTCCGCCGACGATTTCGACAGCGGCACGCGGGCGGCGCTGGCGGGCGGAACGACGATGGTGGTGGACTTCGCCCTGCCCTCGCCCGGTCAGGGGCTGCTGGATGCGTTGCGGATGTGGGACAACAAGTCGGGGCGGGCGCATTGCGATTACAGCTTCCACATGGCCGTGACCTGGTGGAGCGAGCAGGTTTGGGACGAGATGCAGGCGGTGGTGGATCGCGGCATCACCAGCTTCAAGCATTTCATGGCCTACAAGGGCGCGCTGATGGTGAACGACGACGAGTTGTTCAGCAGCTTCCGCCGGGTGGGCGATCTGGGCGGCGTGGCCCTGGTCCATGCCGAGAACGGCGACGTGGTGGCCGAACTCTCCGCCCGGCTGCTGGCCGAGGGCAACACCGGCCCCGAGGCCCACGCCTATTCCCGTCCCCCGCAGGTCGAGGGCGAGGCCACCAACCGCGCCATCATGGTGGCCGACATGGCGGGCGTGCCGCTGTATGTCGTGCATGTCAGTTGCGAGGACAGCCACGAGGCGATCCGCCGTGCGCGGGCGCAGGGCAAGCGGGTCTGGGGCGAGCCGCTGATCCAGCACCTGACGCTGGACGAAAGCGAGTATTTCAACCCCGACTGGGACCATGCCGCGCGGCGCGTCATGTCGCCGCCCTTCCGCGACAAGCGGCACCAGGACAGCCTGTGGGCGGGGCTGCAATCGGGTTCCCTGTCGGTGGTGGCGACCGATCATTGCGCCTTCACCACAGCGCAGAAGCGCACGGGGGTGGGCGATTTTACCAAGATCCCCAACGGCACCGGGGGGTTAGAGGACCGGATGCCGATGCTGTGGACGCATGGGGTGACGACCGGGCGGCTGACGCCGAACGAGTTCGTGGCCGTCACCTCGACCAACATCGCCAAGATCCTGGGGATGTATCCCAGAAAGGGCGCGGTGCTGGTGGGGTCGGATGCCGATCTGGTGGTCTGGGACCCCGAGGCGGAGAAGGTGATCAGCGCAGAAAGCCAGCAGTCGGCAATTGATTACAACGTGTTCGAAGGGCAGCGGGTGAAGGGCCTGCCGCGATACGTTCTGACGCGGGGGGTGGTGGCGGTGACGGACGGCACGCTGGATAGCCGCGAAGGGCATGGAGAGTTCGTCGCCCGAGAGCCGCGCGGCACGGTGAACCGGGCGCTGTCGGCCTGGAAAGAACTGACCGCGCCGAGGCCGGTGGAGCGGTCGGGCATTCCGGCAAGCGGGGTTTGAATGGTCCGCTGGCTCAGACATCACGGGCTGGACTCGCGGATTGCGGCTCTGATCTTCGCCACCCTTTCGGCAACGGTCTTGGTTGGGGGCATGTTGCAAGAAGCGTTGCTGGCGGCTTTTTCGGAAAGAGCAGGTCCGCTTTTCACCGCGCCGCTAGCCGTTCTGATAGGCATGGCGATGCTTGCGCCTGCGCTTCTCGTCTTCTGGTTCTTGCCTTCCCTGGCGCTGTTTGCCCTTGCCGTCAGCCTCACCCGGCAATTTGCCGGGGCACGATCAGCCTTCGACTGGGCGGCACTGGTGACTGCCACCTCTACCCTGACTGTCGTTGCAATCATCTTTGTCACCGAAGGAGCAACTGTTGGCGAAGCTGTCGACATGATAGGTCTGCCTGGCGCCATTTACGTTGCCGTAGCGCCGCTCATGGCACGGCTGATCTATGCAGGAATGCCGACCCGCGATGCATGAATCTGTCATCACCGCCCGCGACGTTTCCCTCATCTTCCCCACCGCCGACGGCCCCGTCCACGCGCTGAAGGACGTCAGCCTCACCATCGACCGCGGCGATTTCGTCAGCTTCATCGGTCCCTCGGGCTGCGGCAAGACCACCTTCCTGCGGGCCATCGCCGCCCTGGAAACCCCCACCGGCGGGACGCTGTCCGTCAACGGCATGACGCCCGACGCGGCGCGGCGTGCCCGCGCCTATGGCTATGTCTTCCAGGCTCCGGGGCTTTATCCCTGGCGCACCATCGCAGGGAACATCGGCCTGCCGTTGGAGATCATGGGCTTTTCCCGCGCCGACCGGGCGCAGCGGATCCAGCGCGTGCTGGACCTCGTGGACCTGACCGGCTTCGGGGGCAAATATCCCTGGCAGCTTTCGGGCGGAATGCAGCAGCGCGCCTCGATCGCGCGCGCCCTGGCCTTCGACGCCGACATCCTGCTGATGGACGAACCCTTCGGCGCCCTGGACGAGATCGTGCGCGACCGTCTGAACGAGGCGCTGCTGAAGTTGTGGAAGAAGACCGGCAAGACCATCGGCTTCGTCACCCATTCCATCCCCGAGGCGGTGTATCTCTCCACCAAGATCGTTGTCATGTCGCCGCGCCCCGGCCGGATCACGCGGATCATCGACAGCCCCCTGCCCCGCGACCGGCCATTGGAGATCCGCGACACGCCCGAGTTCATCGCGCTTGCCCAGCAGGTCCGCGAGGGCCTGCGCGAGGGCCACGGCCATGACTGAGGCGGCCGCGGATGATGGGGCAAACCCCACCCTTCGGGGCGGTTTGCCCGTCCTGACCGTGCTGCTGGCGATTGTCGCCGTCTGGTACGGAGCGGCAATCTGGATGAACGCCCCTTGGGTGCGCGATCAGGCGGCCCGCGCCGAAACCGTGCTGACCGCCGGCGACCTGATGCGCCAAACCCTGACGCTGGAACGCCCGGTCCTGCCCGCGCCGCATCAGGTGGCGGCCGGGCTGTGGGAGGGGGTGGCGGGCCAGAAGATCACCTCGAAGCGCAGCCTGGTCTGGCACGGCTGGATCACGCTGTCGGCGACCCTGGCGGGCTTTGCCATCGGCACGCTGGCAGGGATCGCGTTGGCCGTGGGCATCGTCCACAACCGCGCCATGGACCAGTCGGTGATGCCCTGGGCGGTCGCCAGCCAGACGGTGCCGATCCTGGCCATCGCCCCCATGGTGATCGTGGTCATGGCAAGCGCGGGGATCACCGGCCTTTTGCCCAAGGCGATCATCGCGGCCTGGCTGTCCTTCTTTCCGGTTCTTGTCGGCATGGTGAAGGGATTGCGCACCCCCGACGCGATGCAGCTTGACCTGATGCACAGCTGGAACGCCAGCCGCGCGCAGGTCTTCTGGCGCCTGCGGATGCCCAGTTCGCTGCCCTTCCTGTTCGCCAGCCTCAAGGTCGCCATCGCCGCCGCCCTGGTCGGCACCATCGTGGGCGAGCTTCCGGCGGGCGCCACGGCGGGACTTGGCGCGCGGCTGCTGTCGGGCAGCTACTACGGGCAGACGGTGCAGATCTGGTCGGCGCTGTTCGCCGCCGCGATCCTGGCCGCCGTTCTGGTCATGCTGATCGGCGCGCTGGAAAGGCTGACGCTGCGCCGCATGGGGTTGGCATGACAAGCGCCTTGCCCATCATCGCGGTCTGGCTGGGCGCCTTGGCGCTGAACGCCTGGCTGGCCCGCTACGACACCCGGGCGACCCGGCTGGCGGTGGCGCTGATCTTCGGCGCCACGATCCTGGTGCTGTGGGAATTGGCGGTGCGGATCTATGCCGTGCCGCCGGTGATCCTGCCCGCGCCCAGCCGGATCGGCGCCAGCTTCGCGGCCAACACCGCGATCCTCTGGACCGATTTCGTGCAGACGATCCTGAAGGGCGCGCTGACCGGCTGGCTGATCGGCGCGGCCGCTGCCGTGCTGACCGCCATCGCCATCGACCGCAGCCCGTTCCTGCAACGCGGCCTGCTGCCCATCGGCAATTTCGTCGCCGCCCTGCCGATCGTCGGCATCGCGCCGATCCTGGTGATGTGGTTCGGCTTCGACTGGCAGTCCAAGGCCGCCGTGGTCGTGGTCATGGTGTTCTTCCCGATCCTGGTGAACACGGTCGCGGGGCTTGCCGCGGCCGATCCGATGCAGCGCGACCTGATGGCGACCTGGGCCGCGCCCTACCGCGCCAGCCTTTGGAAGCTGCGCCTGCCCGCCGCCATGCCGTTCCTGTTCAACGGGCTGAAGATCACCACCACGCTGGCCCTGATCGGCGCCATCGTGGCGGAATTCTTCGGCAGCCCGACCAAGGGCATGGGGTTTCGGATCTCGACCGCCGTGGGGCGGCTGGACCTGCCGCTGGTCTGGGCGGAAATCCTTGTGGCGGCCCTCGCGGGATCGCTGTTCTATGGCATCGTGGCGCTGATCGAGAAGAAGGTGACGTTCTGGCACCCGTCGCAGCGCCGTCAACGGGGCTGACGCCCCAACACAGGAGAGGGAAGATGAAGACATTGATGCTGGGCGCCGCCCTGATGTTTGCAGGCGGCGCGGCCGGGGCGCAGGAACTGACCCTGCAACTGAAATGGGTCACGCAGGCGCAGTTCGCCGGATACTATGTCGCCAAGGACAAGGGCTTCTACGAGGAGGAGGGCCTGGACGTGACCATCCTGCCCGGCGGCCCGGACATCGCGCCGACGCAGGTGCTGGCAGGCGGCGGGGCCGACGTGATCGTCGAATGGATGCCCGCGGCTCTTGCCGCGCGCGAAAAGGGCCTGCCCCTGGTCAACATCGCGCAGCCCTTCAAGGCATCGGGGATGATGCTGACCTGCCTCAAGGAAAGCGGCATCAGCGATCCCAAGACCGACTTCAAGGGCAAGACCCTGGGCGTCTGGTTTTCCGGCAACGAATACCCGTTCCTGTCCTGGATGAGCCAGCTTGGCCTGTCCACCGAAGGCGGCCCGGATGGGGTCACGGTCCTGAAGCAGGGCTTCAACGTCGATCCCCTGCTGCAAAAGCAGGCGGCCTGCATCAGCACCATGACCTATAACGAATATGGGCAAGTCCTCGACGCCGGCATCGCCCCCGACGATCTGGTGACGTTCAAATACGAGGATCAGGGCGTCGCCACGCTGGAGGACGGCCTTTACGTTCTGGAAAGCACGCTGGAGGACAGCGCCAAGGTGACCGATCTGGTCAAGTTCGTGCGCGCCAGCATGAAGGGCTGGAAATACGCCGAGGAGAACCCCGAGGAGGCCGCCCAGATCGTGCTGGACAACGACGAGACCGGCGCGCAGACCCTGGACCACCAGGTCCGCATGGTCACGGAGATCGGCAAGCTGACCGCCGGCAGCAACGGCGTGCTGGACGAGGCCGATTATCAGCGCACCGTGGACACGCTGATGGCGGGCGGTTCCGATCCGGTGATCTCGGCAGCGCCGGAAGGCGCCTTTACCCACATGATCACCGACCGCGCCTTCGACTGATCTTCTTTCTTGCCCGGATACCCTCGGGGTCTCAAGGCGGGGCCTCGCGGCGTCCGGGCGGAAGGCGGGATCGGAAAGGCGGTCCGGCGGATCTCTTTTCGGCAACAAAGGAACCGGCAGGGCCGGGCAAAAGGGGGGCGGACGGCCCCCCTTCCCCATGGCCCTTGCGTTGCCCCGAACCGCGCGGCATAGCCCCGGGCATGAGACCGCCGCCCCCCGGCACAGCTTCGCCGCCGACGCCCAGGGCATCGCACAAGGCAGCTTCATGGCCGCCGTCAGCGTGGTCCTGCTGACCCATCTGGGCTTTGCGACCGGACAAACGGCAGGGCTGGCGATCCTGATCTCCTATGCGGCGGGCTGGTCCTTCGGGCCGGTGTTCTTTGCCGTCAACATGCCGTTCTACTGGCTGGGCCGGAAACGCTTCGGGTCCGCCTTTGTCGCGAAAAGCTTCATGGCGGTGGCGATCCTGTCCGCCCTAACCCTGAACCCGACCCTGATCCTGCCGCCGCATCTGCGATTCGGCACCGTTCATCCGGCGATCGGCTGCCTGACCGGAGCGTGCTCGATCGCGCTGTTTCGCCACGGATCGTCCCTGGGGGGGCATCGGGATCGTGGGGCTTTACATCCAGGATGCCACGGGCGTCCGGGCCGGGTGGGTGCAACTGGGCTTTGATGCCATCCTGTTCGGGATTGCGCTGACGCCGCGCGACCCCGCAACGGCGGGGTGGAGCTTTCTGGGCGCGCTGATCCTGAACCTGACCATCGCGGTGAACCACCGCAAGGACCGCTATATCGCCTGATGCCGCAGGGGCGGTTGCCCGCCCCCAGGCCTGCTTATCGCGCCGTCTCGCGGACGACCTCGCCCTGCCGATCCAGTTCCAGCGTCACGGCTTCGCCCTGGGGATTGGTCGCCTCCAGCATCAGGCGGGGGCCCTGGGCGCGCAGGAATCCAAAGTCCTTGTAGCCCGCTTGCGTCAGTTTCCGATTGACCGCCACGGCGTCGAAGCCGGCCGGGACCGGCGCCGGGCCGCGCGCATCCGCCCCGCGCGGGCCGTCGCCGCGCTGGCCTTCGCGCGCATCCGCATTGCGCGGGCCTTCGCCGCGCGGGCCGTGGTCGCCGTGCTGGCCGGGGCCGCGGTCGCCGCGGCGTTCCTCGGCCGGGCGGTCTCCCTTCGGACCCCTGCCCTCCTCGCGGCCGAAACGCAGCACGCGGCCGTCGGCGTCGAACTCGGCGCGCATGTCATAGCCGTTGGCATCCTCGCCTTCGACCATGACGCGTCCATTGCGGTTCATGACCTCCTCGATGCGGTCGAACTGGCCGATCACCTCGTTGCCCCGGACGGCCTGGGGCAGCAGCGTGGAAACCAGATCGGCGGGGATCGCGGCGTCGTCCACCTCGACCCCGATCAGGCCGTTCTGCCGGTCGAACCGCGCCTCGATCTCGGCTCCGGTGGGCTGGCGGCCGTTGATCTCGACATGCTCGGGGCGCTGCTTGATCTCGGTGAGCGATCCGAACAGCGTCATCACCTGTTGTCCGCGCAGATCCGCCGGGACCATGGCGTCGACCAGCGATTGCGGCAGCACGCCGCCGTCCGCCTCGACCTCGATCAGGTTGCCCGCCATGTCGATCTTGGCCTCGATGTCTACGCCCTCGGCGGTGCGGCCTTCGATCTCGCGCGTGCCGTCGCGCTTGGTCTCGATCTCCAGGTTGTTCAGGTTCAGCCCCGCCAGCGGCGCGGGCAGATCGCCCGCGGCGGGGGCAGTTTGCGCCATGGCGTTCGTGCCGATCCCGGCGATCAATGCCAGCATGGCGGCTGATGTGGTGAATCTACGCATGACCATTGTCGTTGTCCTTTCCATTTTCCGGGCGGCATGGCGCCCTGACGAATCACGTTCTAACAACCCCTCGCCGAACGAATCGCCAATGGCCCGTTTGGTTTTCATTTGGGATCGCGCCGCTAGACTGGGGGCATGACCATGATCCGCGCCCTTGCCCTGTGCCTGCTGACCTGCGTCCCCGCGCAGGCCCAGGAGGTCGCGCCCGAGACGATCGACCAGTTCCGTCCCCTGCCCCTGCACCAGGTCGCGGCCGCGGTTTCGGAACGCTATGCGGGGCGGCTGCTGGCCGCCGACACCCGTGCCCCGCGGCCCGAGGAGCGCGGCCTGGGCGCAGAGCTGGTGTATCAGTTCCGGCTCGCGACACCGCAGCGGAACCTTTTGGACATCCGCATCGACGCGCGGACCGGGCGGTTCCTGTCCGTGTCGGGCCGGGGACAGCTTGCCGCCCGGCAGGCGGCGCAGGATTGAAGGAAACCCGATGCGCGCCTTGATCGTCGAGGATGACCCGGTCCTGTCGGGCCAGCTTGCCGCCGCCATGGCGGACGCGGGCTTTGTCACGGACTGCGCGAGGGATGGCGCGCGGGGCGAATACCTGGGGGCGACCGAATCCTACGACGTGGCGATCCTGGATCTGGGCCTTCCGGGAATGCCGGGGATCGAGGTGCTGACCCGCTGGCGCGACGCGGGGCTGGCCATGCCCGTGCTGATCCTGACCGCGCGGGGCGACTGGACCGACAAGGTGGCCGGGTTCCGCGCCGGGGCCGACGACTATGCCGTCAAGCCCTTCCGCCTGGACGAGGTCGTGCTGCGCTGCCAGACCCTGATCCGCCGGGCGGCGGGCCATGCCCGTCCGGTGATTCGCGCCGGCTCTCTGGTTCTGGACGGCCAGCTTGGCGTCATCACCCGCGACGGCGTCGCCCTGAAGCTGACCGCCTTCGAGCAGCGCATCCTGGCCTATCTGATCCACCACCAGAACCGCGTCGTCAGCCGCACGGAACTGTCCGATCATCTGTACGACGCCGACGCCGACCGCGACTTCAAGTCCATCGAGGTCGTGATCGGCCGCCTGCGCCGCAAGGTCGGCTTTGGCGTGATCGAGACCCGCCGGGGCGAGGGCTATCTGCTGCGGGCCGCCGGATGAGGGCGGGCGCATGATCCGGTCGATCCGGGGGCGGCTGCTGCTGCTGGCCGCCGCCTGGCTGGGGGCGGCGCTGCTGGCGGCGTTCCTGTTCATCTCGGCCCTGCTGGAGGATTTCGTGACCGACCGCTTCGACGCCGAGGCCGCCAGTCTTGCCGACGCGCTGCTGGCCGCGGTCGAGACGGACGAGGAAGGCCGGGTCGAACTGGACGATCCCCCCGCCGATCCGCGCTTTGACCTGCCCCTGACGGGCTGGTATTGGCAGATCCAGGTGGGGGATGCGGTGATCGCCCGGTCGGGATCGCTGCTGGACGGGCGCTTGCAGGCGCCCGCGGGCGATTTCGCGGGCGGCAAGGGCGTCGGGGCGGACGGCGCGGTTCTGCGCGTGCTGCGGCGGCAGGTCAGCCTGCCCGGCAGCGATGCGCCCGTCGCGGCAATCGTGACCGCGCCGCAAGGCCAGATCGACCACAGCCTGCGCCAGATCAGCCGCCCCCTGGGGATCGCGCTGGCCGGCCTGGGCATCGTCATGGCCGCCGCCAGCCTTGTGCAGGTCACCGCCGGGCTGGACAGCCTGAACCAGGTGCGCCGCGATCTGGCGCAGGTCCGCGCGGGCCACAAGAGCCGCCTGACCCCTCCGCCCGTCAGCGAGTTGCGCCCCCTGGCGGCCGAGATCAACGCGGCCCTGGACGGAAACGCCGCCCTGCTGGCCCGGTCGCGGCAGCATCTGGGCAACCTGGCCCATTCGCTGAAGACCCCCCTGGCCGCGCTGGCGAACGAGTTGCCCGCGGATCACAAGGGACAGGCGCTGATCGCCCGCATGGACCGGCTGATCGGCTGGCACCTGCGCCGCGCCCGGTCCGCCGGACCCCGCGCCCTGGGCCAGCGGACCCCGGTGCGCCCGGTGATCGACGACATCCTGATGGTGTTGCGCTGGCCCATGCAGGACAAGGGCATGACCGTTCGCATCGACTGCCCCGCCACCGCCGCCTTCGCCGGCGAGCGTCAGGATCTGGAGGAGATGATCGGCAACCTGACCGAGAACGCGGTGAAATGGGGCCGCGCCCGCTTGCAGATCACCGTCACGCGGGCCGATGCCCTGCGCATCCGCATCGAGGACGACGGCCCCGGCATGGCCGACACGGATGCCCCCCGCGCCCTGATTCGCGGGGGCCGTCTGGACGAACACGGCGCCTCGGGTTCCGGTCTGGGGCTGGCCATCGTGGCGGATCTGGCGGCGCTGCACGGCGGAAGCCTGCGGTTGGAGCGGTCGGACCTTGGCGGGCTGGCGGCCGTTCTGGGCCTGCCTGCCTGAAATCTTTGCAAAACGCGCCGGTCCAAGTTTTACCATTTGATAAAAAATCGGCCCTGTGCCAGCCTGATCCTTGCCAACAGGTGAGCCAGGAGACGCAAATGTCCCAAGCGAGACTGGCGCCGGGCGTTGTTCCCGGCCGCCTTACCCCCCACGAGCTGGCGGCGAACTTTGCCGATGTCGCCCCGCCCCTGGACGATCACGAAGCCCGCGTCGCTGCCGACCGCTGCTATTTCTGCCACGATGCGCCCTGCATCACGGCCTGCCCGACCAGCATCGACATTCCGCTGTTCATCCGCCAGATCGCCACGGGCACGCCCGACGCGGCGGCGATGACCATCTTTCACGCCAACATCCTGGGCGGCATGTGCGGCCGCGTCTGCCCGACCGAAAACCTCTGCGAAGGCGCCTGCGTCCGCACCGAGGCCGAGGGCAAGCCGGTCGCCATCGGCGCCCTGCAACGATACGCCACCGACGGGCTGATGGCGCAGGCCGGGCACCCGTTCCGCCGCGCCGCGCCCACCGGCAAGCGCGTCGCCGTGGTCGGCGCGGGACCGGCGGGCCTGGCCTGCGCGCACCGGCTGGCCGCCAAGGGCCATGAAGTCGTGATCTTCGAGGCGCGGCCCAAGCCTGGCGGGCTGAACGAATACGGCATCGCCAGCTACAAGGCGGTGGACGGCTTCGCCCAGGCCGAGGTGGACTGGCTGCTGGGCATCGGCGGCATCGCCCTGCGCCATGACCAGCGGTTGGGCCGCGACGTCACGCTGGAATCGCTGCGCGCGGAATACGACGCCGTGTTTCTGGGCATGGGCCTGGGCGGCGTTAACGCCCTGCGCGCCGAAGGCGAGGAACGGCGCAACGTGCTGGACGCGGTCAGCTTCATCCGCGACCTGCGGCAGGCCTCGGACCTGACGGCCCTGCCGGTGGGCCGCGATGTGGTGGTGATCGGCGGCGGCATGACGGCGGTGGACGCCGCCGTGCAGGCGAAACTGCTGGGGGCGGAAAACGTCACCATCGTTTATCGCCGCGACCAGTCGCAGATGGGCGCCAGCCGCCACGAACAGAACCACGCCACCAGCGCCGGGGTCCGCATCATCTGCAATGCCGCCCCCCTGAAGGTCCACGGCAACGGCGCCGTGGTCGAGGTCGAATTCGCCCACACCGCCGTCGATCCCGACGGCGGGCTGCACCTGACCGGCGACCGCTTCCGCCTGAAGGCCGACCAGGTGTTCCGCGCCATCGGGCAACGCCTGGACGGCGTGCCCCAAGACCTCGCGCTTGACGGGGGCAAGATCGCCGTTGACGGCTTTGGCCGCACCGGCGTCCCCGGCGTCTGGGCGGGGGGCGACTGCGCGGCGGGGGGCGACGACCTGACCGTCACCGCCGTGGCCCAGGGCCGCGACGCCGCCGAGGACATCGACGCCCATCTGACCGGCCGCCCGGTCGAGCTTCCCGGCTGAGGAGACATCATCATGGCAGACCTGCGCAGCGATTTCGTCGGGATCAAGTCCCCCAACCCGTTCTGGCTGGCCTCGGCACCGCCCACGGACAAGGAATACAACGTCCGCCGCGCCTTTCAGGCCGGATGGGGCGGCGTGGTGTGGAAGACGCTGGGGTCCGAGGGCCCGCCCGTCGTCAACGTGAACGGCCCCCGCTACGGCGTGATCCACGGTCCCGACCGCCGGGTGCTGGGGCTGAACAACATCGAACTGATCACCGACCGCCCGCTGGAGGTGAACCTGCGCGAGATCAAGCAGGTCAAGCGCGACTATCCCGACCGCGCCCTGGTCATTTCGCTGATGGTCCCCTGCGACGAGCAATCCTGGCGCGACATCCTGTCCCGGATCGAGGATACCGGCGCCGACGGGGTGGAACTGAACTTCGGCTGCCCCCATGGCATGTCCGAACGCGGCATGGGATCCGCCGTGGGCCAGGTGCCCGAATACATCGAGATGGTGACGCGGTGGGTCAAGCAGTATTCGCGGATGCCCTGCATCGTGAAGCTGACGCCCAACATCACCGATGTGAGGAAACCGGCCGAAGCCGCAAGGCGCGGCGGCGCCGATGCGGTCAGCCTGATCAACACGATCAATTCCATCACCAGCGTCGATCTGGACCTGTTCGCGCCCGAACCCACCATCGACGGCAAGGGCGCCCATGGCGGCTATTGCGGGCCTGCCGTCAAGCCCATCGCCCTGAACATGGTGGCCGAGATCGCGCGCAACCCCGCCACCCACGGCCTGCCGATCAGCGGCATCGGCGGCGTCACGACCTGGCGCGACGCGGCCGAGTTCATGGCGCTTGGCGCGGGTACGGTGCAGGTCTGCACGGCGGCCATGACCTATGGCTTCAAGGTCGTGCAGGAGATGATCTCGGGCCTGCGCGATTACCTGGACAGCCACGACATGGCGATGCCGGACCTGATCGGCCGCGCGGTGCCCAACGTCACCGACTGGAACCAGCTGAACCTCAACTATGTCACCAAGGCCCGCATCGACCAGGATCTTTGCATCAAGTGCGGCCGCTGCTATGCCGCCTGCGAGGATACCAGCCATCAGGCCATCGCCATGCTTCCTGGCCGCGTGTTCGAGGTGAAGGAAGACGAATGCGTCGCCTGCAACCTGTGCCTGGATGTCTGCCCCGTCGAGAACTGCATCGACATGCGCGAGCTTGCCGTCGGAGAGATCGACCTGCGCACCGGCATTCGCCGGGGTCCTTATGCCAACTGGACCACGCATCCGAACAACCCCATGGCCGTCAAGGCGGCGGAGTGAGGACCGGTTGCAGTTCCCCGTCGGCTTTCCAGGACAGGCGTTTCCATGCCCCACGGGCCGGGGCGGCGGACCTGGACACCAGGTCGCGGCGGCTCCTGGCGCTGCTGAAAGCCCCAGAGATCGAAGACGTTTCGCAGAAGCGATCCCGCCCGACGCTTCGGAGACGGGAAAGAACCGTCATTCGTCCGCATCCCGAAAAGGATCTGCCGTTTGGGACGATCAGAAGCATTCATCGGCAGTCCGGGCTTCTGGATCGAACCCCGTCCGCCAAGGATCGGAATCCATGCGCCATTTCGCGGCCATCGTCCATCAGGAGGGGGACAGCGCCTTTGGCCTGATCTTTCCCGATCTTCCCGGCCGCCTCGCGGCGGCTGACGACTGGAACGCCCTCCTGTCCGCCGCAACCGAGGCGGTGGATCCGTGGTTCGAGGATATGCGCGATGTCGAGCCGTCGAGCCTTGACACGCTGCGCCAATGCGCGGCTGTCCGGGAAGAACTGGCGGCAGGGGGTGTTCTGCTGCTTCTTTCCTACATCCCCGCAAACAGGACAGTCGAGCGGATCAATGTCACCGCAAAGGCGGGGCTGCGGCGGGCGATTGACAGGCCGGGCGGGCGCAACGCGGGGCGACCCGGTCCCCGACTCCGCCGCGCGCCATGAACTGACGGGTGCGTGATCCGTGGTCGGGGCGAGAAGATTCGAACTTCCGGCCTACGGTACCCAAAACCGTCGCGCTACCAGGCTGCGCTACGCCCCGACGGGTTCCGTTTAGCGGATCGCGGCGCCGGGGAAAAGCCCTAGCGGCAGGGCAGCGCTGCCGAATCCTGGCGCAGCCGGGGATGGGCCATCGGCTGGCCCACGGCAAGACCCAGCCGGTCCGCCTCGCCCCCGCCGATTTCCAGGATCATCTGCCGCTCGGGCCTCGGGTCGCCGGGCGCGGCGCCGGGAATGGGGGTTTCGTCCAGCGGCACGGCGTTGCGGTGGATATGGCGGATGGTGCCGGTCTGGTCCAGAAAGACCAGATCCAGCGGGATAAAGGTGTTGCGCATCCAGAAGCTGACGGCGCGCGGGCTGTCATAGATGAACAGCATCCCCGTTCCCGGGTCCAGCTTGCGCCGGAACATCAGCCCGCGCGCACGCTCGGCCTCGTTGTCGGCGACCTCGACCCGGACCGCCACGGGATCGCCGCCGGTCCGAAAGGTGACGCGATCCGGCGAGCAGTCCACAGGCGTGGCGGCCGCGGCGACCGACGCGCCCGACCACAGCAACAGGGCCGCAAGCGCCGCCTTATTCCGCGACATGCGTGATGAAGTCCTTGACCTCTTGCGCCTGGTCGCCGAAGCCCGGAGCGTCCAGAGACCTGGCGCCCTGCTCGGTTCCCCGGTCCCAGCTGGTGACCTGCGCCGCCATCAGCCCGCGCGGGCCTTCCACCACGCGGATGCCGATCGCCTCGCCGATGGTCAGGTCGGCAAAGCCGGAATGGCGCAGCACCTCGACATGCAGGAAAACGTCGTCGGGATGACCGAAGATGTTGGCGAATCCGAAACCCTTGGCCTTGTCGAACCACTTGACGCGCGCGGGCCGCAAGGGAAGCGTCTCAAGATGCTCGATCACGCCGTTGTCCAGATCCGCGATGGGCGCCCCTTCCGACAGCGGAGGCTCGATCGACACCACTTCGGTCGCTTGCAGGCCGCGTTGCGTCGGCTGCATCCACACGGTCACGCGCGACTGGTCGGCGACCGAACTGCGCCCGAAATTCCGCAGAACATTGGCGTGCAGCAGGATGTCCGCGCCGCCTTCCTCGTTCAGGATGAAGCCATAGCCCTTGGTCGGGTCGAACCACTTGACCAGCCCGGATACCAGCTTCGATCCTTTCTCTTCCGTCATCTTCCCACCACATGCGCACTGCGCGTCTTTGTTTTATCCTCGAATCAACCACAAAACCGTTCAAAAGTGCCCGACGAGCGGCGGTCAATCACGGAAAACAATGGCGAGCAAACAACTCAATGCATTTCCCATGGTCAGATACCAGGCACTTCTCGTCAAGCCCTAGGGTGATAAACGCTGAACAAACCAGTTGCCGCTCGCCTCTTTGTCCCACCGAAAGCGGTCATGCAACCGGAAAGCGCCGTCTGCCCAGAACTCGATCTGGATCGGAGCAATTCGGAACCCTCCCCAGAACGCGGGACGCGGCGGACGGGTTCCGTAACGTAAACTCAGTTTCGCGACCTCGGCTGCCAGCGCGGCGCGGCTTTCCAGCGGCTGCGACTGGCGCGAGGCCCAGGCCCCCAGCCGGCTTTGCAGCGCGCGGCTGTTGTAATAGGCATCGGCCTGCGCGCCCTCGACCCGGGTGACATGGCCGCGGACGCGGATCTGGCGGCGCAGGGATTTCCAGTGCATCACAAAGGCGGCCTTGCCGGTCGCGGCGATCTGGCGTCCCTTGGCGCTGTCGTAGTTGGTGTAGAAGACAAAGCCGCCCTCCACCCCCTGCCCTTCGATTTCCTTCAGCAGAACCATGCGCGCGTCGGGCATTCCGTTCTCGTCCACGGTGGCCAGCGCGATGGCGTTGGGGTCGTTCGGTTCGGTCTTTTCGGCCTCGGCCAGCCAGCGGCGGGCGATGTCGAAGGGGTCGTCGCCCGCGAACAGTCCGTCTCGATCAGCCATGGTGCTTGTCCTTGCGCTTGATGCTTGCACCCCTTTGGCCTAAGCACCTTTCACAAAGGGTTGAAAGCGCGGAAGGCAGCACATGTCAAGCGAGCAGAAGCAGGGTCTGATGGCCGGAAAACGCGGTCTCGTCATGGGATTGGCGAATGACAAGTCGATTGCCTGGGGCATCGCCCGCGCCGTCGCCGCCGAAGGGGCCGAGCTTGCGTTTTCCTATCAGGGCGAGGCGCTGAAGAAACGCGTCGATCCGCTGGCCGCGCAGCTTGGATCGTCCCTGGTGCTGCCCTGCGATGTCAGCGAGGAATCCTCGATCGACGCGCTGTTCCAGACCCTTCGGCAGGAATGGGGCAGCCTGGATTTCGTGGTCCACGCCATCGGCTTTTCCGACAAGGACCAGCTTCGCGGCCGTTACGCCGACACGACCCGCGACAATTTCCTGATGACGATGGACATCTCGGTCTATTCCTTCACCGCCGTGGCGCGGCATGCGTCGGCCATGATGCCCAACGGGGGCAGCCTGCTGACGCTGACCTATTACGGGGCCGAGCGCGTCATGCCGCATTACAACGTGATGGGCGTGGCAAAGGCCGCGCTCGAGGCCAGCGTGCGCTATCTGGCCGAGGATCTGGGCAAGGACGGCATCCGCGTCAACGCCATCAGCGCCGGGCCGATCAAGACGCTGGCCGCCAGCGGCATCGGCGATTTCCGCTACATCATGAAGTGGAACGAACTGAACTCGCCTTTGAGGCGCAATGTCACGCAAGAGGACGTGGGCAACTCCGCCCTGTATCTGCTGTCGCGGCTTGGCGCGGGCGTGACCGGAGAGACGCATCACGTCGATGCGGGCTATCACGTGGTCGGCATGAAGGCGGTCGATGCGCCCGATATCGCCACGGTCAAGAAGGACTGACCGCGCGCCATGACCGTCACCGTCGACCAGCTTCTGCTGTTCGTGGGGACGCTGGCCGTGGCGATCCTGTCCCCCGGTCCGGGCGTGATCGCGGTCAGCCAGGGGGCCTTTGCCCTGGGGCGCAGGCGCGCCCTGCCCTATGCCTGGGGCCTGGCGGTCGGGGCCTCGGTGTGGTGCCTGTTCGCGCTTCTGGGGCTGACGGTGGCCTTTCGCCTGATGCCCTGGACCTTTGTCGCGCTGAAGGTGCTGGGCGGGGCCTATCTGGTCTGGATCGCTTGGAAGATGTGGCGCCATGCCCCCGACCCGCTGCCCGATCCGGCGAACGGCAGCCGGGGCATGGGGTTCACGGGCGGCCTGATGCTGAACCTGTCGAACCCCAAGCCCGCGCTGTTCTATTCGGCGGTGCTGCTGTCGGTCTTTCCCGTGCTGCTGACGCCGGGCGACAAGCTGGCGATTTACGTTACGGCAGCGGGCGTGGAACTGGCATTTTATAGCGCACTCGCCTCGCTGATGGCTTTGCCTTGGCTGCGGCGCAGGTATTATGCCGCGAAATTCTGGATCGACCGCACGGCGGGGCTGGCCATCGGCCTGCTGGGCTTGTCGCTGATCCTGCGCCACTGAAAGGGACTTCGATGATCGACCGCCTGCCTCATGAAAAGGGTTTCCATGTCAGCTGGGACCAGTTGCACCGCGACGCCCGCGCCCTGGCCTGGCGGCTGGACGGGACCGACTGGCGCGCGGTCGTTGCCGTCACGCGCGGCGGCCTGGTGCCCGCCATGATCGTCGCGCGCGAACTGGACATCCGGGTGATCGACACGGTTTCTATCCGGTCCTACAAGGGCGTGGGATCGGATGCGGGCCAGGGCCAGCTCGAGGTGCTGAACAAGCCCGATCCCGTGCTGATGGGCGATGGCGAGGGGATCCTGGTCATCGACGATCTGGTCGATTCGGGCCGCACCCTTGAACTGATCCGCGAAATGTATCCCCGGGCGCATTTCGGCACCGTTTACGCCAAGCCCAAGGGCAAGCCGATGGTTCAGACCTATGTGACCGAGGTCAGCCAGGACACCTGGATCTTCTTTCCCTGGGACATGGCGCTGCAATACGTCCAGCCTTATCGCGGCGAGGACTGATCCCGCCCCGGGGCGGTTTTCGGGACCGCCTGCGGAACCGACAGGCAGGTCAGGCATTGTTTCCTCAATCGCGCATCGCACGCCATGCGCGGCTTTTTTCAGGAGGAAACGACATGCGCAACCTGATGCTGACCACCGCGATGGCCCTGCCGCTGATGCTGGCTCCGGCCCTGGCGCAGGATACCACGACGCCCGCGCCCGCCGACCCGGCCACCGACGCCACCACCGCGCCGATGGGCACCGACATGACCCCGGCCGCCGAAGGCGAGACCATGGAAACCGAGGCCGCCGCCGACGAGGCCAATGAAGCCGCCGCCGAAGCCGAGGTCGCCGCCAGCGGCATGGTCGAACAGCAGCAGGCCGAGAACGAGCTGCGCATCGACTGGATCACCGACTCGACCGTGAACGCGCCCGACGGCACCGCCATCGGCGACATCAACGACGTGATCGTGGATGCCGATGCCGGAACCGTGAAAGCGGCGGTGATCGGCGTGGGCGGCTTTTTGGGCATCGGCGAAAAGCAGATCGCCGTGCCGTGGGACCAGCTGACGATCAATTACGACGCGCAGGAAATCACCAGCGAACTGACCAAGGAACAGGCCGAGGCCGCGCCCGAATACGTCTTCCGCGACCAGGAGGAAGCCCCGGCCGAGGCTGGCGAGGCCGGCAGCGCCACCATGACCCCGGCAACGGACACGATGGGCACGACCATGGATCCGGCGGCAACGACCGACCCGGCCGCGACCACGGCCCCGATGGCGACCCCCGACGCGGCCGCCACGACCTCGACCGAGCCTGCGGCCACGGGCGCACCGATGCCGGCCGATACGGCCGAAACCCCGGCCACTCCTCCGGCCGACGGCGCGATGCCTGCCGATGGCACCATGCCTGCCGAGGGAACCACGACCGCCCCGGCGAACTGATCCTAAGGGGATCACGGACACGGCCCCCAACCGGGGGCCGTTTTCCGCTACTGGTTGCCGCGAACGAAACGCGCCGCGCCTTCGGCCGCGCGTTGCAGCGCGCGGCTCTTGTTCACGGTTTCGGTGAACTCGGCCTCGGGGTCGCTGTCATAGACCACGCCGCCGCCCGCCTGGATATACAACGCGCCGTCCTTCAGCACGCCGGTGCGCAGGGCGATGCACATGTCCATCTCGCCGTTGGCCGCGAAATAGCCCACCGCCCCGCCGTAAACGCCGCGCTTTTCCGGCTCCAGCTCGTCGATGATCTCCATCGCGCGGACCTTGGGCGCGCCGGACACGGTGCCAGCGGGCAACCCCGCCAGCAGCGCGGACAGCGCGTCCTCGCCTTCACGCAAATCGCCCACCACGTTGCTGACGATGTGCATGACGTGGCTATAGCGTTCGATCACGAACTGCTCGGTGGGGCGGACGGTGCCGGGCTTCGCCACGCGGCCCACGTCGTTGCGGCCCAGATCCAGCAGCATCAGGTGTTCGGCCAGTTCCTTCCGGTCGGCCAGCAGATCGGCCTCGAGCGCGCGGTCCTGCGCCTCGTCCGCGCCGCGCGGGCGGGTGCCCGCGATGGGGCGGATCGTCACTTCGCCGTCGCGCAGGCGCACAAGGATTTCGGGCGAGGCGCCGACGATCTGGAAGCCGCCCAGGTTCAGAAAGAACATGAAGGGCGAAGGGTTGGTGCGCCGCAGGCTGCGATACAGCGCAAAGGGCGGCAGCGGGAAATCCATCCGCCAGCGTTGAGAGGGCACCACCTGGAAGATGTCGCCCGCGCGGATGTAGTTCTTGGCCTTTTCCACCGCCGCCAGGTAATCGGCCTTGGAAAAGTTCGACACCGGCTCGCCGATCCGGGCGTCGTGGCCAAGCGCCCGGGGTTCCGAGGGCTGGCGGTCCAGCGACCGCAGCGCGTCCATCACCCGCTCAGCGGCCTGGGCATAGGCGGCCCGCGCGTTGTCGCCGCCGTTGCGCCAGACCGGGGCGCAAAGCGTGACCTCTCCCTTCACGCCGTCCAGCACCGCCACGACGGACGGACGCATCAGCATGGCGTCGGGCAGATCCAGCGGGTCGGGGTTCACATGCGGCAGGCGTTCGACCAGCCGGATCATGTCATAGCCCAGATAGCCGAACAGGCCCGCCGCGACCGGGGGCACGCCGTCGGGCATCGCCTCGATCCGGCTTTCCGCGATCAGCGCGCGCAGGCTGTCCAGCGCGGGACGGTCGTCGGGGCGGAAGTCGTCGGAAAAGCGCGCCTGGCGGTTGATGCGCGCGCGGCCGTCCCGGCAATCCCAGATCAGGTCGGGCTTCATGCCGACAATGGAATAACGGCCCCGGACCTCTCCGCCGGTAACCGATTCCAGCATAAAGGACATGGGAGCGGCTTCCGCCAGCTTCAGCATCAGGCTGACCGGCGTGTCCAGGTCGGCGGCCAGGCGGATGGTCACGAGCTGGTTCTGACCGGCATTCCACGCGGCCTCGAAGGCCGCGAAATCGGGCGTCAATTCCATCACTGGACCTGCGCGTTGATGGCGTTGATGGCCGACTGATCCAACTGGATGCCCGCATCGCGCTGCACCGCGCGGGCGTAGTAGTCGAAGATGTCGGATTGCAGCGACTGGTCCAGACGGCCGCGCACGGCGTCGGTGATGCGCCGCGCATCCTCGTCCGTCAGGTCGGCCTCGTGGATCGCGTCAAGGCGCAGCAGGATCACCCGGTTCTCCGCGTCGACGACCTCGATGTCGCCCGGCTGCTCCATGGCGAAGGCGCGGGTGACCGCATCCGAGGGGGCGCCCTCGATCCAGCCGTCGCGGGTGATGTCCTTGACGGCGGTCCATTCCGGGGCGGGCTGGCCCTCGGGCGTGGCGGGGGACAGGCGCTGTTCCTCGGCCAGGGCCAGAAGCTGGCGATGCGTCTCGGCCCGGCGCCAGTCGGCCTCGACCTCGTCGCGGACCTCCTCGAAGGGCTTCAGGGTCGGCGGCACGACCTGATCCAGGCGCAGCGCGAAGACGCCGCCATCGTCCAGGTTGGCCAGCTCCGGGAAATCGGCCTCAGAGATCTCGGCGGCCCGGTCGCGGAAGGCCTGATAGCCCGCGATGCTGCCTTCGGCAGGGGTGGCGTCCGCCGACCAGTCGATGGTGCCAAGCTCCAGTTCGGTTTCTTCGGCCACCTGCTCCAGCGAGGCGCCGCCGGCCAGCAGATCCTCGTAGTCGGCCGAGCGTTCCTCGATGGTGCGGGCGGCGCGGTCCAAGGCGGCCTCGGCGCGCAGATCCTCTCGGGCCTGCTCGAAGGGGATGTCCACCGGCTCCAGGATGGCATGGACCGCGAACAGCGCGGGCCCCAGATCGGTCTGGATCGGACCGACGGTGCCGGGTTGTTCCAGGGCAAAGACCTCGGCGCCCGCCGCGCCCAGGTCGGCCTGCGACACCTCGCCCAGTTCGGCATCCTCGGGCTGCAAGCCGCGACGGATCACGAAGCTTTCGAACGGGGCCGTGCCCGCGTCGATCTGCGCCTTGGCGGCCTGGGCCTCCTCGGCCGAGGGGAACACCAGGCGGCTGACGATGCGGCGTTCGGGGCGCCGGTATTCGTCGATGGCCGCGTCATAGGCGGCGCGCAGGGCGGCTTCGTCCAGCTGGACCGTTGGCGCCAGCATTTCGGGCGTCAGCCAGACATAGGTGAGCTTGCGCAGTTCGGGCGCGGTGAAGCGGTCGGCATTGGCGCTGTGCCACGCCTTCAGCGTCGCCTCGTCGGGATCGGCGACGGGGGCGGGCAGCATCTCGGCGGTCAGTTCGCGCCAGGCCACGTCGCGGCGTTCCAGGATCCACTTGGCCGTCGTTTCCACCGCGGGCTTGGGCGCGCTGATCCCGCCCGCCACGGCCCGCTGGATCAGCAGCCGGGCCTCGTCGGCGCGGACCTCGCGCTCGAACTCGGCCTCGGACAGGTTCTCGCGGCGCAGAACGTCGGCATAGGCGGCGCGGTCGAAGCTGCCGGTGGGGCCCTGGAAGGCCGGCGCCTCGGCGATGGTCCGGCGCACCTTGTCATCGCCGACGGAAACGCCGATGCGCCGGGCCTGCTCTTCCAGCGCGGCGGCGGTGATCAGCTGCGCCTGCACGGCCTGCGGCAGCCCGATGGCCTGGGCCTGCGCCATGGTCAGGGGCTGGCCGGTCTGCTGCTGATAGGCGTTCATCTGCTGGCGCAGGGCGCGGGCATAATCCTCGGCGGTGATGGTGGTGCCGCCGACCGATCCGATGGCGGTGGATCCGCCCGAGAAGCTGGTCACGCCGAAGCCGCCGAGTCCCAGAACCATCAGGCCCATCAGCACCCAGACGATCGTCGATTTCCCGTGTGTCCGCAGGTTCTTCATGGCCCGGCCTTCCCTCGTGGTCGTGTCGGGTTTCTTTAGGGCGCGCGCGGCCCCGCGACAAGCCTGTCAGCCGCCGAACACACGCAGCCGTGCGGCAAGCGCGGCGATCCGGGGCGCGTCGATATTGGCGAAAGCGATGCGCAGATGACGGGGACCGGCGGGATCGTCCGGCGGCACGAACATGGTGCCGGGCAGCGCCAGAACGCCGATTGCGGCCACCATGCGGCGCGCCAGATCGGCCGAGGATGCGGCAAAGGGATGTTCCACCCAGGCGAAATAGGCGCCCGCGCTTTTCACCCGCCAGCCCGGCAGGGCCGACAGCGCCGCCACCGTGGCCACGCGCCGCGACAGGATTTCCGCCCTTTGTTCCGCCAGCCAGCCGCGCAGGTTCTCGATCCCCCACAAGGCCCCGATCTGCCCCAGTTGCGCGGTCGAGATCGCCACGGTGTCCAGGAACTTTTCGACCTGCGCCATGCGGGCCTCGGACGTGATCAGCGCGCCGACCCGGTGGCCGGTCAGCCGGTAGGCCTTGGAAAAGCTGTAAAGCTGGATAACGGTGCGGTCCCAGCCGGGCCGCGCCGGCAGGTCGTGGGGCGGCCCGCTGCGGCTGTCGAAGTCGCGATAGGTCTCATCCAGGATCAGCGCCAGGCCGCGGCTTTGCGCCAGGTCGAAGAACCGCGCGACCAGCCAGGCCGGGTACTCCGCGCCCGAAGGGTTGTTGGGCGTGACCAGAACGATGGCCCGGCAGCGCGGCCCGATCAGGGCGGCCGCGCGGTCCGGGTCGGGCAGCAGGCCGTCGCCGCAGGGCAAGGGCACCGCGCGGATGCCCTGCATGTCCAGCCACATCTTGTGGTTGAAATACCAGGGCGTCGGCAGGATCACCTCGTCCCCCGCCTGCGCCAGCGTCGTGACGGCGGCGCAAAAGGCCTGGTTGCAGCCCTGGGTGATCGCCGCCTGCCCCGGCAAGACCCGGCCGCCATAGCTGGCTGAAAACTCCTGCGCCACGGCGGCGCGCAGGTCGGGATTGCCCAGGACCGGGCCGTAAAGATGCGCTTCGGGGCGGTGCAACGCGGCGTCCGCCATCGCCTGCCGCAGCGCCAGGGGCGGCGGATCCACGGGGGCGGCCTGGCTGACGTTGATCAGCGGGCGGTCCGGCGGAAAGGTCACGCCCGCCAGCCAGCGGCGCGCCTCCATCACGGGGGGCGCGCAGGTCGCGGCGATTGCCGGGTTCAAAGGGAGGAAATCAGTCACGCGACAGCCCTTGCAGGTCCGACAGGTCGGGCGGCAGCGACAGATCCAGCGCGGGCGCGGACAGGGCGGGCGTCGCGGGCGGGGGCGCCGCCGGCCGGTCCGGGGGGATGGAGGGCACGGCGTCGGGCGCATCGGCGACGGTCCTGCCCGGCGCGGCCGGGGCCGCCGGCTGCGGCAGGGCGGCGGGACGGTCCAGGCGCGGCGCGTCCTCGCCCGCGGCAGGGGCGCCCTGGACGGGGCCGTCCCCTTCGCCCGCCGGCCGGGGCCGCGGTTCGGCGGCGGTCACGGCCACCGGCGCGGGTTCCGAGGCCGGGGCGGCCACCGCAGGCGCCTCGGCCCCGTCCGGGCGTCCGGGCGCAAGCGGCGCCGGAACGCGCGGCACCACGTCGCCGCCCCGGCCGAATTCGGACCCGACTGGCAGGTCCACGGCCTCGGCCACGGGATCCCGTTCCGCTTGCGGCACGGGCGCGGCCAGCGACAAGGCGGCCAGGGCGGCAATGCTGACGGCGCCGCCGTGCAAAAGACCTGTCCAGAAACCGCGTGCCATGTGCCCCTTCATGCCCGTGCCAGTCTTGACCCTCCGGCGCGCTTCGGCCCATCTATAGCGGACCCGTTCAGGCGGGGAAACCGCCACCATATCAGGGCGCACCACCATGATCCTTCTGATCGACAACTACGACAGCTTCACCTGGAACCTCGTGCATTACCTGGCCGAGGCGGGGGCCGAGGTCGTTGTGCGCCGCAACGACGCCCTGACCGTGGACGAGGCGCTGGCGATGGCGCCTGACGGAATCGTGATCTCGCCCGGGCCCTGCGATCCGGCGCAGGCGGGCATCTGCATCGACCTGATCCGGGCGGCCGCCGACCGGGCCGTTCCGCTGTTCGGCGTCTGCCTGGGCCACCAGGCCATCGGCGAGGCCTTCGGCGGCAAGGTCGTGCGCGCCAACCGCATCATGCACGGCAAGACCGACGCGATCAGCCACGACGGCACCGGGGTCTTCTCCGGCCTGCCCTCGCCCCTGACGGCGACGCGCTATCATTCGCTGACGGTGCGGCCCGATGATCTGCCCGACTGCCTGCGCGTCACCGCGACATCGGACGACGGCACCATCATGGGCCTGATCCACGAGGCGCTTCCCATCGAGGGGGTGCAGTTCCATCCCGAATCCATCGCGTCCGAACACGGGCACGAGATGATCCGCGCCTTTCTGGCCCGCTGCACCCCGCGCGAGGCCGCGGCATGACCGGCACCGACATCCGCCCGCTGATCGGCATCGCCGCCACCCGCCCCCTGACGGGGACCGAGGCGGAGGCCGCGTTCTCCGCCCTGTTCGACGGCGCGGCGACGCCCGCCCAGATCGGCGGCCTGCTGATGGCCCTGCGCGTGCGCGGCGAGACGGTGGACGAGATCGCCGCCGCCGCCCGCGCCATGCGCAAGCGGATGAACCGCATCCATGCGCCCGAAGGCGCCATGGACATCGTGGGCACCGGGGGCGACGGCAAGGGGACGCTGAACATCTCGACCGCGACGGCCTTCGTGGTGGCGGGCGCGGGCGTGCCGGTCGCCAAGCACGGCAACCGCAACCTGTCGTCGAAATCGGGCGCGGCGGATGCGCTGACGGCCATGGGCATCAACGTGATGGGCGGCCCGACGATCGCGCAGCAGGCGGTCCGCGAGGCCGGAATCTGCTTCATGATGGCGACGATGCATCATCCGGCGATGCGCCATGTCGGGCCGCCGCGCGCGGAACTGGGCACAAGAACCGTCTTCAACCTGTTGGGACCGCTGACGAATCCGGCCTCGGTCCGCCGCCAGCTGACCGGGGCCTTCAGCGCCGCCTGGATTCGCCCCATGGCCGAGGTTCTGCGCGACCTGGGCAGCGACGCCGCCTGGCTGGTCCACGGCGCCGACGGCACGGACGAGATCAGCATCGCCGGCGAAACCCATGTCGCGGCGCTGAAGGACGGCGCCATCAGCGAATTCACCGTGACGCCCGAAGATGCGGGCCTGCCCCGCCACCCGTTCGAGGCGATCATCGGCGGCGAACCCCATGAAAACGCCGCAGCCTTCCGCGCGCTGCTGGCGGGGGAACGCGGCGCCTATCGCGACGCGGTGCTGCTGAACGCCGCCGCCGCGCTGATGATCGCGGGCAAGGTGGGCGACTTGCGCGAAGGCGCTGTCATGGCCGCCGAATCCATCGATAGCGGCGCGGCCCTGGACCGCCTGACCCGCCTGTCGCAGGTCACCGGGGCGCCCGAGGCATGAAACCCCCCGCGGCCTGGGACCACCTGCCCTTCTTCCGGCAGGACTGGCCCGCGATCCGCGACCGGCTGGAAGGACTGGACGACTGGCTGCCCGGTCCCGCCCTGGTCTTCGCCGCGCTGGAGGCTACCCCGCCCGAGAAGGTGCGCGTCGTCATCCTGGGCCAGGATCCCTATCCGACGCCGGGCCATGCCAACGGCTTGGCATTCTCGGTCGCGCCCGAGGTGACCCTGCCCCGGTCGCTGAAGAACATCTTCACGGAACTGCGCGAGGATGTGGGGTCGGCCCCTCCCACGGGCGACCTGTCAGGCTGGGCGCGCCAGGGGGTGCTGCTGCTGAACACGTCCTTGTCGGTGCCGCCCGGGGATGCCGGGCGGCACGCCTCCTGGGGATGGGACCGGCTGGCCCGCGACGCAGTGACGGATGCGCAGAAGCACGGGCCGCTGGCGTTTCTGCTGTGGGGCGCACATGCGCAGAAGGCAATGGCAGGGCTGCCGCGCCCGCAGGATCTGGTGATCGCGACGGCGCATCCTTCACCCCTGTCGGCGCGGCGGGGGTTCTTCGGCAGCAGGCCGTTTTCTCGGATCAACGCTTGGCTGGAGGAGCAAGGGCGCAAGCCGGTGGATTGGGCGAGTTAGTCCTTTGCGAGTTGTCTGAATGCTAAGCCAGAAGATCGCTCTCATCATTTTCCTTGGATCGGCAAGCTTGCAGTTTGTGCATGTGGTCGCCGTTATTCACCTGATGGGACCGCTGCCAGAACGTTACGATCCTGAATGGACATCGCGGATGTTCAAAGGAAGAATTGGCAAGCTGGTTGCCATTGCAACATGCAATGCCCTTATCGCTTTCGTTGCTCTCGCAGTCTTTGCTTTAAGCCAACACAGATAAGCTGATGTGCAGGGTGGAGTTTCACCCCACCATCGGCGTTAACCGTTGCGAAATGGTGGGGTAGAACCCTACTCCACGGGCGTAGGGTGCGTGCTTGCACGCACCATGGACGGGCGCAATGCGGTGCGTGCAAGCACGCACCCTACAGGGCCTCGAAGCCCGCCTTCTGCCGTTCCGTCCACAGCAGATGCAACGTCAGCCCGGCCTCGCCCGACTCCTCGCGCTGGACCACGCCCACTTCGTGCAGCCAGGCGCGGCGGCGGCCGTCCGAGAAGGGCAGCGTCACCGCAGCCTCCGTCTTCGGCTCGTCCAAGGCCTCGGACAGACGCGCGTCGATGGCGGCGGTCAGGTCGTCCAACCCTTCGCCGGTCAGGGCGCTGACGGCCTGGACCCCTTCGGTGCGCGCGTCGGTGCGGCGCAGGGCGTCGCGGGTGTCCTGGGACAGGGCGTCGATCTTGTTCCAGACCTCGATCAGCGCCACATCCTCATCGACGCCCAGCGACTCCAGGATCTCGGCCACGTCGGCGGCCTGTTCCTCGGTCTCGGGGTGGCTGATGTCGCGGACGTGCAGGATCAGGTCGGCCTCCAGCACCTCCTCAAGCGTGGCGCGGAAGGCGGCGACCAGTTCCGTGGGCAGGTCGCTGATGAAGCCCACGGTGTCCGACAGGATGATCTTGCGCCCCTGCCCGCCGCCCGCGCCGGGAAGGCGGATGGCGCGCATTGTCGGGTCCAGCGTGGCGAACAGCATGTCCTTGGCCAGGACATCGGCCCCGGTCAGGCGGTTGAACAGCGTGGACTTGCCCGCGTTCGTGTAACCCACCAGGGCCACGATGGGGTAAGGCACCTTGGCCCGCGCCGCGCGATGCAGGGTGCGGGTCTTGACCACGCGGTCGAGCTGACGGCGCAGCCGGGTCATCTGTTCGTCGATGGCGCGGCGGTCGGCCTCGATCTGGGTTTCCCCAGGACCGCCCACGAAGCCCAGGCCGCCCCGCTGGCGTTCCAGGTGGGTCCAGGCGCGGACCAGGCGCGTGCGCTGATAGGACAGCGCCGCCAGTTCCACCTGCAACACGCCCTCGCGCGTTCGCGCCCGGTCGGCGAAGATCTCAAGGATCAAACCCGTCCGGTCCAAGAGCTTGACGCCCCAGTCCTTTTCCAGGTTGCGCTGCTGCACCGGAGAGACCGGGCCGTCGACCAGAACCAGATCGACCTCGGCGGCCTCCAGCCGGGTGCCGATCTCGGCCAGCTTGCCCTTGCCGAACAGGCGGCCCGGATCGGGCTTGCGCAGGCGCGCGACCTCATCGCCCACGATCTCGATCCCCGGCAGGGCATGGGCCAGGGCGACGGCCTCGGCCAGGGCGTGTTCGGGTTCGCGCCGCTGCGTCCGGCTGGCCAGATCCGGGTGGATCACATAGGCGCGCGTCGGTTTCGCTTCGGTGTCCGCAGGTTCGGCCAATCAGTCCTCGCCTTCGTAAAGGCTGATGGGCTGGCCCGGCATGATCGTGCTGATGGCGTGCTTGTAGACCAGCTGCGACTGCCCGTCGCGGCGCAGCAGCACGCAGAAATTGTCGAACCAGGTGATGACGCCTTGCAGCTTGACGCCGTTGATCAGGAAGATCGTGACGGGCACCTTTGCCTTGCGGACGTGATTGAGGAACGCGTCCTGAAGGTTCTGCTTGTCGCCAGCCATTGTTTTTCCGTTTTTTACTGTCCCGGTCGGACTTCACGTTTATGCGCTTGAGACCCCCCTTGCAAGCGTGTCGCGCCCCCTGCGACCGGGGCCGTCAGCGGCGCCAGAACTGTGGCGAAAATAGCGCAAGAACCGCCAGCGTCTCGATCCGGCCGACGATCATCGCGCCCGCCAGGATCGTCTTGGTGAAAACCGGCAGGCCCGACCAGCCTTCCCACGGGGCCGAGGCGATGCCGGCGCTGGCCTGGAAGGCGGGGGTCAGCGGAATGGCGGCGGCCAGGGGGCCGGTGTTGGTCAGCGCGGCGATGGAGAGGATCGTGGCCGTCTCGATCTCGATCCTCTGGATCGAGACAAGCGCCACCACCACCGCGATCGAGGTCGCAAACAGCATAAAGAAGATGAAGGCCAGGTATGCCCCCTCGCGCCGCAGCCTGCGGGCGATCTGACCCCCGCCGGCGACCGAGTTGGGGTGCACGATCCGCTCCATCTCGCGCTGGCCGTGGCGGGCCAGGGCATAGACGCGCAGCAGCTTGACCCCGCCCGCCGTGGTCGCGACTCCGCCCCCCATCATCGCCAGCCCCGCCAGGATCAGGCCCGGAGAGGTCAGCCCCGACCAGGCCCGCGCCCCCTGCCAGTCGATCGAGGTCCAGCCGGTCGTGGTCAGATAGCTGAGGCCGTTGAACAGCCCGCCCCAAAAGGCCGCCAAACCGTTCCTCAGGTCGTGCAGCAGTTCCAGCGACCCTTCGGGGGCCTGCTCGGCCTCGATGGCGCCCAGGAAATGACGCGCGAACAGCGACAACGCCACCAGCGCCACCAGCCCGCCCGCCATCATCAGCTCGGGATCGTCCCGCAGCTTGTCGGTGGCGCGCAGCTGCCCGCCGCCGGGCCAGAAACGGCGCGACAGCGCCGGGATCAGGAACAGGAAGACCGCCACCTCTCCGGCAAGGCCCGAGGCGGCGCCCGGCGGTCCCAGCACCGGGGAAATCCCGCTGGTGGACAGCGTGCCCATGGCCCGGCACAGCGCGACCAGCGCCGGATCGCCCAGCAGCAGCAGGATCAGCCACAAGGCCAGCGTCAGCCCGGCATAAACCGGAAAGACCTGCGCGGCCGACCGCATCAGGCGGACATGCGGAAGGACCAGCCGCGTCTGGAACACCGGCGAGGACAGATGCGGGTTGCGGTCCAGCGGCTCGGCGGACCGGGGAAGACGCTCCAGGTATTCGGGGCGGCCATAAGGACGGGCCATGATCTCGAACCCGCCGATGTGCAGGGGCGCAAGGATCGCCGTTGCGGCGACAAGAATGAAAAGGCCGCCCATCCAGCCCGCCATGGCCCGCCACAGATGCAGCGGCAGGGGCAGCAGGTCGGCGGAATAAAGCGAGGCGCCGGTGGTTGTCAGCGCCGAGGTCATTTCCCACCAGGCGTTGAACAGGCCCGTGTCGGGCATCGACTCGGCAAAGGGCAGCGCCATGATCAGCGGCATCCCCCCGTAAACCGCCAGCATCGCCAGCAGCGTGTCGCGCGCGCGCGGCGGATGGGGATTGGCCGCCGTCGCAAGCCCGACCATCCCCGCCCCGACCATCACCAGAAGCCCGGAATAGAAGAAGTTGCGTGCCAGGTCGTCCTGGTCGCCGACCGAGGCATAGGCGGCGGGCAGCATCATCGCCAGCCCCGTCATCGCGGCCAGGATCACGAACAGGGGCAGGCGCAGCAGAACGGTCATGGCACCTCAGAAGAAGTCGATCGAGACCTGAAGCAGGCGCTCGACCTCTGGCACGTCCTTTGTCAGGGCGAAGATCAGGACGATGTCGCCTTCCTCGATCCGGGTGTCGGGAACGGGCTTCACGATGCGGTCGCCCTTTTGCACGGCGCCGATCAGCACGCCTTCGGGAAACTCGATGTCGCGGATCGCCCGGCCCGAGATGGGGGACGTGGAAAGCGCCTGCGCCTCGATCACCTCGGCCTCGGCGTCGCCGATGGAATAGATGTCGCGCACCCTTCCATGGCGGATATGGCGCAGGATGGTGGAAACGGTGGTGGCGCGCGGGTTGATATAGGCGTCGATGTCCAGCGCGTCCATCAGCGACACCAGCGTCGGGTCGTTGATCAGCGCAATCGCCAGCCTGGCCCCCGCCTGCTTGGCGCGGACAGACGCCAGGATGTTGGTCTTGTCGTCGTCGGTCACGGCCAGAACGGCGTCGGCGGTGGGCACGGCGGCCTCCTCCAGCAGTTCGGCGGACAGGCCGTCGCCGTTCAGCACGATGGTCCGTTCCAGCCGGTCGGCGGCGAATTCGGCGCGGCCCCGGTCGCGCTCGATCAGCTTGGCGCGGATGCGGTCGGGCCGCGTTTCCAAGGCCTGCGCCACCGCAAGGCCCACGTTGCCCGCCCCAATGATGGCCACGCGTTCCTGCTTCAAGGGCGGCTTGCCGAAGATTTCCAGCGTGCGGCCCACGTCCTCGCGGTGGCTGAAGACATAGATCTGGTCGCGCGCGAAAAGCTGGTCGCCCGGTTCGGGCGCGAACAGCCGCCCCTGGCGCCGCACTCCCACAACAATGGCGCGCAGGGTGGAAAACAGGTCGTTCAGCTGGCGCAGGGGCGTGTTCAGCGCGGGGCAGTCGTCTTCCAGCACGATGCCCAGAAGCTGGACCTTGCCGCCCATAAAGGTTTCCACGTCAAAGGTCGATGGCGCGGACAGGCGTTGCAGGGCCGCGTTCGCGACCTCCCTTTCGGGGCTGATCACCACGTCGATGGGCAGGTGCGACGTGGTGTAAAGGTCCGAATAGATCGCGTCCAGATAGGCGCTGGAGCGCAGGCGCGCGATCTTGCGGGGCACCTGGAAGATCGAATGGGCGACCTGGCAGGTGACCATGTTCACCTCGTCCGAATGGGTGGCGGCGATGATCAGGTCGGCGTCTCGCGCCCCCGCGCTGTCCAGCACGTCGGGATGGCTGGCAAATCCGGTCACCCCCTGCACGTCCAGCGCGTCGGTCGCGCGGCGGATCAGTTCGGCATTGTTGTCGATGATCGTGACATCGTTGCGTTCGCCCGCCAGGTGCCGGGCGATCTGCCAGCCCACCTGACCGGCGCCGCAGATGATGATCTTCATGGCCGCCCTTTCCGCCGCAGATCCTGTCCCACCCTTTGCCTATGCCGCCCGGCCGCGTGGCGCAACCGTCCCGCGAAGGCAGGCCGCCGCGAAGGGAAAGCCGGATATCAACCTGGGGTTGCATCAGGGCCGAAAGTGGTGAAAAAGAGGTTAATGCCCCGGGTCCGGGCCCCGGGAATGCCTGTGCGGGAAGGCTGCGGCATTGTCTGCCGCCGCGGCCTTCCGGCCAGAGGCAGGTGTTTCCCCAAACACTCCCGCCGGGCCCGGACGCGGCCGGCAGCACCGCCAAGGCGCGCTGCCGCCGGCCAAGCCTGGCGGTCTACTTGCCCATCAGCAATTCGTCCTCGGGACGCATCCCGCCGACCACGCCCAGCGATTTCAGCTTGCGGTGGAGCGCGCTGCGCTCCATCCCCACGAACTGCGCGGTGCGGCTGATATTGCCGCCGAAGCGGTTGATCTGGGCCACCAGGTATTCGCGCTCGAACATCTCGCGCGCTTCGCGCAGGGCCATGGCGGTGATCTGCGGGCCAAGGGACAGGGCGTCGCTGTTGTCGGGGGTGGCGCCCTGGGGTTCCAGTTCGGCGGGCTGGATCGGACCGCTTTCCTCGGCCAGGATCAGCACGCGCTCGATCACGTTGCGCAGCTGGCGGATGTTGCCGGGCCAGCGCATGGATTGCAGCGCGGCCACGGTTTCCTCGGGCAGATCGCGCGGGGTCAGCCCCTGGGTCTTGTGGAACCCGTCGATGAAATGCCGCGCCAAGAGACCGATGTCGTCGCGGCGCTCTGCCAGCGAGGGGACCGCCACCGGCACCACGTTCAGCCGGTCATACAGTTCCTGCCGGAACCGCCCGGCCGCGATTTCCGCAGGCAGGTCGCGGTTGGTGGACGAGATCACCCGCAGATCGACCCGCACGCGGTCCGCGCCCCCGGCCCGCACGAACTGCTGCTCGGTCAGCACGCGCAGGATTTTCGGCTGCGTTCCCAATGGCATGTCCCCCACTTCGTCGAAATAGATGACGCCGCCATGGGCCTGTTCCAGCAGGCCCGGCTCGACACCGCGTTCGGGGGTTTCGCGGCCGAACAGCACCTCCTCCATCCGCTCGGGCTCGATGGTGGCGCAGGGCACGGTGACAAAAGGCGCATTGCTGCGCGGGCTGTGCGCGTGGATATAGCGGGCGGCCATTTCCTTGCCGGTGCCCGGCTCGCCCGCCAGCATGACGCGGCCGTTGGATTTCGCCACCTTGTCCAGCGCGTCGCGCAGCCGCTTGAAGGCGACGGAATGGCCCAGCATGGCGGCCCCGCGGTCGCCGCCGCGCCGCAGGGTGCTGTTTTCCCGGCGCAGGCGGCTGGTTTCCATCGCCCGGTTCACCACCACCATCAACTGATCGATGTTGAAGGGCTTTTCGATGAAGTCATAGGCGCCCTGCTTGATCGCCGCCACCGCGATCTCGATGTTGCCGTGCCCCGAGATGATGATCACGGGCACGTCGGGGTTGTTGCGCTTGACCTGCTTGAGGATGTCGATCCCGTCCATGCGGCTGTCCTTCAGCCAGATGTCCAGAACCATCAGCGCGGGCTGACGGTCGTTCAGCGCCGCCAGGGCCTCGTCCGAGTTCGCGGCAAGGCGCGTTTCGAACCCCTCGTCCTTCAGGATGTCCGCGACCAGCTCGCGGATGTCGCGTTCGTCGTCAACGATCAGGATGTCGCTCATATCGGTGCTGCCTCGTCTTCTTTTGTTTTTGTCTTGCGTTGCGCGCCGCGCACGGGATGGCGTTCCCGCGGCAGGCGGATCTCGGCCATGGCCCCTTGCCCGTCGGGCCGGTCGCCCAGGGACAGGCTGCCGCCATGTTCCTCGACGATCTTCTTGACGATGGGCAGGCCAAGGCCGGTGCCGCTGGCCTTCATGGTCACATAAGGCTCGAACAGGCGGGACCGGTCGGCGGGCAGGCCGGGGCCGTTGTCGGCGATGCGGATGGTCACGGCGTCGTGGTCGGCCCGCATCACCACGGTGATCCGCGGCGTCCAACCGTCGGGCGGATTTTCCCGCTGTTCCTCGACGGCTTCGCCCGCGTTCTTCAGCAGGTTCGTGAAGGCCTGCCGCAGCATCCCCGCGTCGCAATCGACGATCACGGGCACGTGGGGGATCTGCGCCTGCAAGGCCCCTTTCAGCGCGTCCTGTTGCAGCAGCGTGACTTCCTTCAGCAAGGCCGCAAGGTCGGTCTCGGCGCGGTCGGGTTCGGGCATCCGGGCAAAGCGGCTGAATTCGTCCACGATCCGGCGCAGGTCGCCGGTCTGGCGGATGATCACGTCGGTGTATTGATCCAGGGACGCCTTGTCCTCGGCCGAGGCCAGCTTGCCGAACTTGCGGCGCAGGCGTTCGGCGGACAGCTGGATCGGCGTCAGGGGGTTCTTGATCTCGTGCGCGACGCGGCGCGCGACATCGCCCCAGGCGGCCATGCGCTGCGCCGTCACAAGCTCGGTCACGTCGTCGAAGGCCACCACATAGCCTTCCAGGTCGCCGTCGGTGCCGCGGCGCACGGCCATGCGCACCAGCAGGCTTTCGACGCGGCCTTCGCGCATCAGCCGAACCTCGTCCTGCACGGTTTCCGCGACCGAGGCCGACAGGCGGTCGAACAGCGGCGCGAATTCGGGCACCGCCTCGGACAGAAGGGCGTCGATGTCGCGCTTGGGGTCAAGCCCCAGCAGGCGGCTGGCCGAGCGGTTCACGAAGTCGATCTCGCCCGCGGCATCCAGGCCGATCACCCCGGACGTGACGGACGACAGCACGTTGTCGAACAGCCGCCGCTGTTCGTCGCTGATGCGATAGCTGTCCACCAGTTCCTCGCGCTGCGCCTTGAGCTGCCGCGTCATGCGGTTGAAGGACTGGCCCAGCGTCTGGATTTCATCCCCCGTGTCGGGTTCGGGCACCTGCACGTCCAGGTTGCCGCGCCCGACCTGTTCGCTGGCCTGGGCCAGCAGCCCGATGGGCCGCGACAGGCGCGAAGCGAACCACAGCCCCAGCAGCACGGCGGCGGCGACCAGCAGCAGCGCGAAGGCCAGGTAGACCAGCGAGAATTCGAACAGAACCTGGCTGCGCGTTTGTTCCAGCTGCCGATAGCTGCCGACGGTCGCGCGGGTATCGTCCACAAGACCCAGAAGGTCGCCGTCCACATCGCGCGTGACGTACAGATAGCGGTCGGCCAGGGGCGGCAGGGCCACAAGGGCGCGGAACTCGTTGTTCTGCCAGTCCTCGATCAGAACGACGCCCTCGGTCTGCGCCCGGTCCAGATCGCCGCTCGACGGAGGCTCGTACCAGAACAGATAGGACCGTTCGCCCCGGGCGCGGATCTCGGCATTGCCGTTGATGACATAGGCTTCGCGCAGTCCGCGCTGGATCATGGCCTGGCCCTGCCCCAGCAGCAGCCGCAATTCGCCGTCCTCGATCATGGGATTGGCGCGCCCGGCCTGGGTCAGGACGCCCGCCAGGGCCTTTGCATCCTCGGTCAGGTCGCGGCGGTGTTCCTCTTGATAGGCTTCGGCGGCGGCCTGCGAGGTCGTGACGACCTGCTGCACCCGGCCCGAAAACCAGCCTTCAAGCCCGATGTTGACCAGAAAGCCCGCGAACAGCGCGACCAGCACCGTGGGCACCAGGGCCAGGCCCGCGAAGATCAGCACAAGCCGCGCGTGCAGGCGCGATCCGGCGGCGGTCTTGCGGCGCGCGGTGATCAGCCGGGCCATGCGCAGAACGATGATGCCGATCAGCAGGATCAGGTAAACCAGATCCAGCAGCAGGATCAGGCGCAGCATCCGGCTTTCGGCGCCCTGGGCCAGCGGGCCAAGCACGGTCATCGTGGCAATCGCCAGAAGGATGCCGACGGCCACAACGGCCACGGCCATGGCGCCGCGCCAGTGACGCGGCAGCTTGACCTTTGCGAGCCTGTCCCAGCTCAACCCTGATGCGGCACCTGCCATTGCCCCCGCCCGCCGTCTGACGCGGCTTTCTGTTGCAGCGCCGATACGGATGGCGCCGCCCCTGTGGCGGTTTTACATCAGTTTGCGGCGCCGTGTCACCTCGATATTCAGTTCGGTCAGCTTCTTGCGCAGGGTATTGCGGTTTATTCCCAAAAGGTCGGCGCATCTCAGCTGATTGCCGCCCGTCGCATCCAGCGCAACCTGAAGCAGAGGGCGTTCGATTTCCCGCAAGATGCGGTCGTAAAGGCCCGGCGGCGGCAGGCTGTCGCCATGCAGGTCGAAATAGCGTTGCAGATGCGCCTCGACCGAATCCGACAGCGGGCCGTTGCCGCCGCCAAGCTGAAAGGCCGCCGGGATGGCGCTGTCGCTGGCAGGTTGCGCCAAGGGCACCGGCATGGCGGCGATGGGGGTGGCACGGGTGCCGCCCCCCTGGCTCAACGCCTCGCGCATCTCGGGCGCGGTGATCGCGGCGTTGCTGGCGGTCAGGGCCAGGCGGCGCATCATGTTTTCCAGTTCGCGCACATTGCCGGGAAAGGCATGGGCGCGCAAAAGGCCGGCGGCGTCGTCGCCCAGGGTGCGGTCGGGCAACCCTTGCGCCGCCGCGCGGGCCAGCAGGTGGTTGGCCAGCGGCAGGATGTCGTCGACCCGGGCGCGCAGCGGCGGCACCGTCACCGTGACGCCCGCCAGCCGGTAATACAGGTCCGACCGCAGCCGCCCCGCCGCCACGTCGGCCTGGGGGTCCGGGCCGGTGGTCGCCACGATGCGCGGGGCCATGGCGCGGTCGGGACCGCTTTCCAGCGACTCGATCAGCCCGATCAGCCGGGCCTGGGCGGCGGGATCGAAGCCCGCCGGGTTCTCGATCACGACCGTGCCGCCGCGCGCCTTGTCGGCGGCGCGGGTGATCGCCTCCTCGGCGGCATCGGCCGAGGTCAGGATCGCGATGCCGTTGTCGCGCCGGTCCGACAGATCGTGAAAGGACCGCGCGATGGTGGTCTTGCCCACCCCGGGCTCGCCTGCGATCAGAACCGGCAGGTCGGCGTTCAGCACGCGCGCCACCATGCGGAACAGCGCCTGCATGGCGGGCGCGTGGCCGATCAGCGGCATGGCGGGGTCGGCTGCGGGACGCGGGGCCGGGATCGCGTCCGGCACCGGGTCGGACTTTCTGGGACGGCGGGACAGGGCCTGGTTGGCCTTGGTCATCAGGTCCGGCAGGTCGAAGGGCTTGGGCAGGTATTCGAAGGCCTCGGCCTCGGTCGCGCGGATCGCGGTGACAATGGTGTTCTGGGCCGAGATCACGATCACCGGCAGGTCGGGCCGCGCTTCCCGGATCGCGGGGATGCGGTCGATGCCGTTGCCGTCGGGCATCATCACGTCGGTGATCACCAGATCGCCGCGCCCTTCCTCGACCCATTTCGACAATTGCGCCAGGCTGCCCGTGGCATGGACCCGGCAGCCCGCGCGGGTCAGCGCCTGCGTCAGCACCGTGCGGATGGTGCGGTCGTCGTCGGCGATCAGAACGGTTCCGTCCATGGCGTCGGTCCTTATGCCTTGGGCAATGATATGCGGAAAACGGTGCGGCCGGGGCGCGAATCCACGCGGATCAGCGCGCCGTGGTCGGTGATGATCTTGCTGACAAGCGCCAGGCCCAGGCCGGTGCCGTTTTCGCGCCCCGACACGAAAGGTTCGAAGATCTGGTCGGCGATGGCGGGGGGAAGGCCGGGGCCGTTGTCCTCGATCTCGATTTGGAGGGGCAAGGGGCGGCCGGCGGGATCGTCCTCGTCCGGGGGCAGGCGCAGGGTGTGGTCGTAAAAGCTGCGCAGCCGGATCGCGGGGTGATCGGTGTCCTTCAGCGCCTCGGCCGCGTTCTTGACCAGGTTCAGACAGACCTGGGTCAGCTGGTCGGCATCGGCCAGGGCATCGGGCAAGGACGGGTCGTATTCCGCGACGACGCTGATCTTTTTGGCAAAGCCGACAACGGCCGAGCGGCGGACCTTTTCCAGCACGTCATGGACATTGACCGCCCGAAGGTTCGGGGCCGAGGTGTCGCCGAACCGTTCCACCTGTTCCAGCAGCGACACGATGCGCTTGGACTCGCTGACGATCATCTCGGCCATCTCGCGGTCGTCGGGGGACGCGTTCATGCCGATCAGCTGCGCGGCGCCGCGGATGCCCGCCAGGGGGTTCTTGATCTCGTGCGCCAGCATCTCGGCCATGCCGATGGCGCTGCGGGCGGCGGTGCGGACGGCGCGGTTCTGGGTCTGCAACCCCGCCTCGTCCAAGGGCACCAGCAGCAGGGTCACGGCGCCGCCGACCTGTCCGGCGGGACCGGCATGAACGGCGGCGCGGCGGTCCTGGTGGCCGCCCGCCCGGTCGCCGATCTCGAAACGGACATCGGGGTGGTAAAGCGCCTCGTCGCTGCGCATCACGCGGCAGATCAGCGGCGACAAAGAGGGCCGGACGCGCAGGCGGGCCGCCATCTCGTCCCCTTCCAGCGGCTTGCCGACCGTCGAGGTGCGCGACAGGTTCAGCCAGATTTCGGCGGCATCGTTCATCGCGGCCACCCGGCCCTGGCCGTCCAGCACCAGAGCGGGCAGCGGCAGCGCGTCCCATCCGGGGCCCGGCCGAACCTCGTCGAAACCGGCCGGGCCGCGGCGCGTCATGCGGCCACCCGCGCATGGCCGAAGGCCTGGCGGATCAGCGCCAGCACCGCCGCCGGGCTGTCGGCGCGCAGCATCCGGTCGCGCAGGGGCGCGCCATTCGCGTCGGCATACCAGCCCAGGTGCTTGCGCGCCACGCGCAAGCCCAGATCGGTGCCGTAGAAATCCAGAATATCCTCGTAATGCTCGGCCACGGCATCGGCCAGGGCATCGCCCTGCGGCACATCGGGCGCGGGCGCGCCCACCAGCTCATGCGCGATCTGCGCCAGCCGCCAGGGCGCGCCCTGCGCGCCGCGCCCGACCATCACCGCTTCGGCCCCCGAGGCCGCCAGCGCCGCGCGGGCCGAAGCCGCATCCACCACGTCGCCGTTGGCGACCAGCGGCGGCCGCCCCGGCAGGTTCGCAACCGCGCGGATCCGCGTCCAGTCGGCCTGACCCTTGTAGAACTGCGCGCGCGTCCGGCCATGCACGGTCAGCATCCCGACCCCGGCATCCGCCGCGCGGCGCGCCAGATCGGCGGCGTTGAGACAGTCCTCGTCCCAGCCAAGCCGCATCTTCAGCGTGACCGGCACCGACACCGCGCCCACCACCGCGTCGATCAGCGTCAGCGCATGGTCCAGATCGCGCATCAGCGCAGCGCCCGACAGCCCGCCCGTGACCTTCTTGGCGGGGCAGCCCATGTTGATGTCGATGATCCGCGCGCCCATGCCTTCGACGATCCGCGCCGTTTCGGCCATGGCCCCGGCCTCTCGCCCCGCGATCTGGACGCTGACGGGCAGCGCGCCCTCCGTCAGCGCCTTGGCGCGGACGGCGGCGCGCGTCGAGGGGCGCGGCGTCACCATCTCGGTCGAGGCGACCATCTCGCTGACCATCAGCCCCGCGCCATACCGCGCAACGGCGCGGCGAAAGGGCAGATCGGTGATTCCCGCCATGGGCGCAAGATATACCGGCGGGCCAAGCCGCGTGTCGCCAAGAATGATCGGGTCGCCGAACTGCATATCCGTTCCTTCACTCTGCCGGGCGCCCGCGGCAAGATCGCCCGCCGCAGGCCGCCGCGCCGCCTGTTTAATCATCCGCTCAACTGCCTATATTTGATGCACGACGCCCGTTTTCAAAGCAGTTCTCGGTTGGACGCGTGTCGCTAAGATCCCGCCCGCCTGTCGCAAACGGAATGGCCTTTGGCCGGGCAGATGCTTAGATGGGAACCAAAACACAAGGGGGACGCATGTTCCTGTCGGTTTTCGACCTGTTCAAGGTGGGCGTCGGCCCGTCATCCTCGCACACCATGGGGCCGATGGTCGCGGGGGCGCGTTTCCTGGACGAGTTGCGCCAGCAGCCGTTCAAGGCGCATGGCCTGAAGGCCAGCCTGCACGGCAGCCTCGCCTTTACCGGCAAGGGCCACGCGACCGACCGGGCGACGATCCTGGGCCTTGCGGGCTTCGTGCCCGCCACGCTGGATGCCGAAGCCGCCGAGGCCGCGCTGGCGAAGAACCGGGAAACCCGCGTCCTGTCGCCGGAAGGCCTGGGCGATCTGGTCTTCGATCCCGACCGCGACCTGCGCTTCGATTTCGACCATGCGCTGCCGGGCCACGCCAATGGGATGACCCTGTCGGCCACGGACGCGCAGGGCGACGTGATCTTTCACCGCATCTACTATTCGATCGGCGGCGGCTTCGTGCTGACCGACGAGGAGCTGGCCCGCAAGGGCGACGAAAAGCGCAGCGACGACGCGCCCGCCGTGCCCTATCCCTTTTCCAGCGCCGCCGAGATGCTGGCCATGGCCAAGGCCTCGGGCAAAAGCATCGCCCGGATGAAGCACGACAACGAACGGGTCTATCGCTCGGAGGCCGAGATCCGCGACGGGCTGCTGCGCATCTGGCAGGTGATGCGCGACTGCATGGACCGGGGGCTGACCAGCGACGGCATCCTGCCGGGCGGGCTGTCGGTCAAGCGCCGCGCCAAGGCGATCCATGAAAAGCTGCTGGCCGAACGCGGCATGAACCTGACCGCGCCCCATGTCATCAACGACTGGATGTCCACCTATGCCATGGCCGTGAACGAGGAAAACGCGGCAGGCGGCCAGGTCGTGACCGCGCCCACCAACGGCGCCGCGGGCACCGTGCCCGCCGTGATCCGATACTGGCTGGACCATGTGCCCGGAGCGTCCGAACGCGACATCCCCGAGTTCCTGCTGACGGCGGCGGCCATCGGCGGGCTGGTCAAGCACAATGCCTCCATTTCCGGCGCCGAGGCCGGCTGCCAGGCCGAGGTCGGCAGCGCCTCCGCCATGGCAGCGGCGGGGCTGGCGGCGGTTCTGGGCGGCACGCCGGAACAGGTCGAAAATGCGGCGGAAATCGCGCTGGAGCATCACCTGGGCATGACCTGCGATCCGGTGCGCGGACTGGTGCAGGTGCCCTGCATCGAACGCAACGGCCTGGGCGCGATCAAGGCGGTCAGCGCGGCCAGCCTGTCGCTGCGCGGCGACGGCACCCATTTCGTGCCGCTGGACGCGGCCATCGAGACGATGCGCCAGACCGGCCGGGACATGTCGGACAAGTACAAGGAAACCTCGCTGGGCGGGTTGGCGGTCAACGTCCCGAATTGTTGATCGCCGATCCGGCGGGCTGTCGCCGTCCCCGCCCTCGCGCGCTTGTGCGCCCGCGCGGCGGTTGCTAACGCTGGCGTGACAGTGATCCCATAGAAGGCTGACCGATGACACCGCGTCTTGCACTCATCGCGCTGATGACCCTGCCGCTTGCCGCCTGCGAGGGCGTTGACCTTCCCGGTCTGCGGACCTCTGCCCCCCAGGCCGAAGGCCACAAGGGGCCGCCGGGCGTGTCGCCCCTGGAACAGCCGATCGAGACGGGGGCGGAAGCCCGGCCCGTATCCACCGCCGAGCCCAGCACCTACAACACCGCCGCCTTCAGCGCGCGCGGAAACGAGCCCTTCTGGGCCGTTGATGTCGCGGGCGGCACCGCGATCTACAAGACGCCCGACAACCAGAAAGGCCGCCCGATCCGCGTCAACCGCCTGGTCTTCGCGCAGGGCGTGGAATACGTGGGCGTTCATGCGGGCCGTCCCTTCGCGCTGAACGTCCGCGCCGCCGAGTGCCGGGACGGCATGTCGGGCCAGGACTTTCCCTTCACCGCGCGCCTGACCGTGTCGGGCAGAACGGAAACCGGCTGCGCATCCGCCGCCACGGCCGAGGTCGCCCAGGCGGTCGCCGCCACCCGCGCGCCCGCGCCCGCCGCGCCGCGCCAGGCCACGGCGGCCCGCCGTCCGGCAGCCG
>NZ_JBHRXY010000013.1:0-94024 GCF_042648745.1 Paracoccus angustae | reverse complement strand
CATCTGTCATGCAGGCAGGGAATCACAGATCAAGCCACAGGGGTATCCTGAATCGGGAATGGCGCAACGTGCTCTAGGGCAGCCTTGTTCCGGTCCGGCTGCCTGCCCGGCCCCGGAACCGGCGGGGCCTGAAGAAAGCCGAAGCTGACGCAGCCGCTCTTGCCGTTTGTCGCATCGCGCCGCCGATGCGCCCGGGACAGACGCTTCAGGCATCCCCTGCGCGGGATGCCGGGGCGGGGCGGCGTTGGCGCCCTGCCCGCCGGGACAATGAGGCACGAAAGGCCGCAAGGCGTCATCCCGCCCTTGGTCAGGCCGCAGCCCGCTAGCTTGTCCCCACCGGAAAAGCGCGGCGCATGGCGCGGCGAGGACAGCCGCGAAGGATGTTTCAGCCCGAACCCGCCGTCATGGGATCCGCGACGCGATGGGCGCCAGCCGCGGTCCCACCGCGTTCATCACGTGTTCGTGCGTCCGCAGGGATGCGGCCTGAATGGCGGGCGCCGCCCCGTCAGGTCATCGCGCGGCCCCGGCCTTGGGCGCCGCCTGCGGCACGCGGTCCAGCATGGGGGTGAAGATCGCGTCGATCATGCTGCGGAAGGGATCGGGGGTCAGGCCCGCGCCCACCAGCGCCTCGTCGGCGCTTGCCAGCAGGGCGCGGCAGCGGCGCAGCGCCTCGTCGGCGCCGTAAACCGCCAGATAGGTTTCCTTGCCGGCATCCTGGCGGCAATCCTTGCCCGTCGCGGCGCTGTCGGACAGCATGTCGATCAGGTCGTCGGCGATCTGGAAGGCCTGTCCCAGATCCTCGCCGAAGCGGCGCAGCAGGCTGCGCTTGTCGTCCTCGCGCCCGCCCAGGATCGCCCCGGCCTCGACCGCGGCGCAAAGCAACGCGCCGGTCTTCAGCGCATTGATGCGGGTGATCCGGCCAAGCGCGTCGCCCCCGTCGTCGGCGTCGGAAAAGCCGTTCAGGTCCAATTCCTGCCCCGCGACCAGCCCCTGCCAGCCCATCACGCCCGACAGGATCGCGACCAGGGCGCCGCGCTGGCGGTCGTCCATCCCCTCCAGCCCGTTGGCGATCGAGATCGCATGGTTCAGCAGCCCTATGGCCGTCAGGATCGCCGTCGCCTCGCCAAAGCGGGCATGGGTCGTGGGCCTGCCCCGGCGCAGCAGGGCGTTGTCCATGGCCGGCAGGTCGTCCACGATCAGGGAGGCGGTATGGACCATCTCCAGCGCCACGGCCATGTCCAGCACGGCATCGCTGTCGGCGGCGTCGCCTGCCACCAGATGCAGCAGATAGGGCCGCAGCCGCTTGCCGCTGGACATCGCGTCGCGCGCCGCCTCGGCCAGCCGGGCGGGGGCGGGGGACAACTGCGACAGGTGGCGCGCGATGCGCAGGTCAAGCTGGCGCACGAAGCCTGCCTGGGCATCTGGATGGCGGGATGCGGCGTTCACCTTGTCTATTGCCTGTTGGTGCATGAGACTGGTCCTTCAGGGCTGGCGTTGCGGCCCGACAGGGACAACGCGAAACGACGAGGGCTGCCGCAGATGACCCACCCCGATCCGTCACTTGGGAAAGACGACACTTCCGATCTCACACTCACCTCTCGCAAGGAACAGCATCTGGATGTCGTGCTTGCCGGGCAGGCAGGCGCGACGGTGACGACCGGGCTAGAGTCGGTCGCATTCGAACACGTCGCCCTGCCCGAAGTTTCATGGCATGACGTCGATTTGTCCACCGAATTTCTGGGACACCGGATCGGCGCGCCGGTGATGATCGGGTCGATGACCGGCGGCCCGAGCCGCGCGGGCGCGATCAACCGCACGCTGGCGCAGGTCTGCCAGGGGTTGCGCCTGCCCCTGGCGGTCGGCTCGCAGCGCGTGATGATCGAGGGGGGCGCGGCGGCCGGGCTGGACCGCAGCCTGCGCAGCCTCGCCCCCGACATTCCCATCCTGGCCAATTTCGGCGCGGCGCAGCTGAACCGGGGCTTTGGACGCGACCAGGCCCTGCGCGCCGTCGAGGCCATCGGCGCCAATGCCCTGATCCTGCACCTGAACCCCCTCCAAGAGGCCGTCCAGGCCGAGGGCGACCGCGACTGGCGCGGCCTGACCGCCAAGATCGGCGCCTTGGCGCGCGGCCTGCCGGTGCCCGTGGTGGTGAAAGAGGTCGGCGCGGGCCTGTCCGGCACCGTTGTCGGCCGGCTGGCCGACGAGGGCGTGACGATCTTCGACGTGGCGGGCGCGGGCGGCACCGACTGGGCGCGGGTCGAGGCGGCGCGCGCGCCCGACCGCGCCTCGGCCCAGGTCGCCGCCTGCTTTGCCGGCTGGGGCATCCCCACGGCCGACGCGATCCGCGCCGCCCGCCGGACCGCGCCGCAGGCCACGATCATCGGCTCGGGGGGGATCGTCACGGGCCTGGACGCGGCCCGGGCGATCCGGCTGGGCGCGGATCTGGTGTCGCTGGCCGGGGCGGTGCTGACCTCGGCCCTGGGAGGGCCCGAGGCGCTGGAACGCCAGCTGGACGTGGTTCTGAAACAGCTTCGCACCGCCTGCTTCTGCACCGGCAGCGCGGATCTGGCCGCCTTGCGGCGCGCGGCCCTGGTCAGCCGCGACCCGGCGGCCACATCCGCGACCACACCCCGTCCCGCCGGATAAGCGCGTGTTGCAGGGCGGCCCCCGCATGCACCGCCAGCACCGCGATCAGCAGAAAGGCGGCGGCCTGATGCAGGGCCGAGGCCGCGTCCGCAAGACGCTCGGACCTGCCGATCCAGGGGCCGAAACCCAGCCTGTCCAAAAGCTCGACCGGATAGCCGCCGGCGCGGACCCGGACAAAGCCGCTGACCGGCATCACCACCAGCAGGCCATACAGCATTCCGTGCGACAGCGCCGCCGCGCGCCGCTGCCATCGCGGGATGCTGTCCGGCAAGGGCGGCGGGCGATGCGTCAGGCGATAGATCACCCGCACCAGGATCACCGGGATCAGCAGCGCGCCGAGGTTCTTGTGCAGGACGAACAGCGCGTCCTGCACGGGCCTCGGCAGCCCTTCCTGCACCATCACCAGCCCTGCGGGAATCATCGCCAGAACGGCGGCGGCCACGATCCAATGCAGCCATCGGGCGGTCGGTCGGTAACCTTGCAGGCGGTCTGGCATCGCGCGAAATCCCCCCCGGCGATGCTAGCGGACGCGCAAGGTTTTGAACAGGGGCGCAAAATCCCGTCTTGACGCGTCTTGCGGCTGGCCTAGGCTTCACTCATGCGCGACCGTTCTCCGATCTCCGCCAGGCCGCTTGCGCCGCCCCCCGCCCGGGCGGCGGGTCTTCCGATCACCCGGCGCGGCGTCATGGCCGGGCTGGCGGGCCTTGCCGCCTGCCGCGCCCCCGCCGCATGGGCGCAGACCCCTGTCGGACTGCAACTGTCCTGGCTGCATTCGGTCCAGTTCGCGGGCAGCTATCTTGCGCTGCGCAACGGCTGGTGGCGGGACGCGGGGCTGGAGGTGTCGCTGCTGCAAGGCGGCCCGAACGCCCCGGTTGAGCCGCCGGTGGTCGCGGGCAACGCGCTGGTCGGGATCTCGGCCGCCGATTATGCCGCCGCGGCGGTGGCGCAGGGGGCGCCCTTCAGGATCATCGGCGTGGCGATGCAGAAGAACCCGTTCGTGATCGCCTCGCTGCCCGGCAACCCGATCGGCACGCCGGCCGATCTGCCGGGCAAGCGCATCGGCATGGCGGTGGCGAACACGCCCGTGCTGCAAGCCCTGTGCCGCCTGAACGATGTCGATGTCAACGCGGTCCGTATCGTGCCCACCCAGTATTCCGCCCAACCCCTGATCGCGGGCGAGGTCGACGGCCTGCTGTGCTGGGAAACCGACCTGCCCGTCGCCATGGCGATCCAGGGGATCGCGGCGCGAACGATGCTGATGGCCGATCACGGCTATGCGCTGCATTCGCAGACCTATGTCGCCACCACCGACAGCCTGTCCCGCCGCCGCAAGGATCTGGTCGCGCTGATGGCGGGCGAGGTCCGGGGCTGGAACGCCTATCGCGCCGACACGGATGCGGCGGCGGACCTGACGGTTGCGATGTTTCCCGATGCCGGGCTGGATCCGGCGGTGCAGCGGCTGCAAGCCGAACGGCAGGTGCCGCTGATGTTTTCGCCCCTGACGGATGCGCATGGCTTCGGCTGGTGGACCGACGAAGGGATCGAGGCGAACATCCGCACCCTTGCCCTGCTGGGCCGGACGGTCACGCCCGACCTGTGGGACCGATCCATCCTTGACGAAATCCATGCCGGATAGACCGCCCGTTCCGATCACCTGCGCGGGCCTGACCAGGATCCATGACAATGGCGTCGCCACGCTTGATCCCCTGGATCTGACCTTTGCGCCGGGCCGCACAACGGCGCTGATCGGGCCGTCGGGCTGCGGGAAATCGACGCTGCTGCGCCTGATCGCCGGGCTGGACCGGCCCTCGGCGGGCGAGGTGCTGATCGGCGGGCTGCCGCCCGCCCGCCAGGCCGCGCGCGGCGCGATCGCGATGGCCTTCCAAGACCCCTCGCTGCTGCCCTGGCTGACGCTGCGCCGGAACATCGCGCTGGCCCGCAAGCTCGCGCGCCGGCCCGCCGATCCCCGGCTGGTGGACGAACTGATCGGGCTGGTCGGGCTTGAAGGTTTCCAGGAAACCCGCCCCGCCGCATTGTCGGGCGGAATGCGCCAGCGCGCCGCCATCGCACGCGCCCTGGCGACCCGGCCGCAGGTGCTGCTGCTGGACGAACCCTTCGGCGCGGTGGACGAGCTGACCCGCCGCCAGCTGGCCCGCGACCTGCCGCCGTTGTGGCATCCGCTCGGCACGACCACGCTTCTGGTCACCCATTCCGTGGACGAGGCCGTGCTGCTGTCCGACCGCATCGTCGTGCTGTCGCCCCGCCCCGCGCGCGTGGTGGCGGACCTGGCCGTGCCCCTGCTCCACCCCCGCCTGCCGCAGGTCGCCGACACCGCAGCCTTCCGGCGCATCGCCGCGCAGGCGCTGGCGGCGCTGGCGCAAGGCGTGGCCGACAGCCCGGCGCTGGCCGCGCAATGACCGCGCTTGCCCGCCGGGCGGGACCGCCGGTGCTGTTTCTGGCCTTGTGGCAGCTGGCGGCAGCCGCGGCGGCGGGGCGGTTCCTGCTGGCCGGGCCGGGCGCGGTGGGGGGCTGGCTTGCGGACAACCCGGGGCTGGTCGGGCGCGCGCTGTCCGCCACGCTGGCGAATGCCGCCTGGGGCTTTCTGGCCGGAAACCTGGCCGCCGTCGGGATCGCCGCCGCGGCGATGCTGTGGCCGCGCGCGCTGAACCTGCTGAGCGGGCTTGCGCTGGTGGTCTTCTGCCTGCCGCTGGTCGCCACCGGCCCGATCCTGCGGGTGATGATGGGCCCGGGCGACGGCCCGCAGATCGTGCTGGCGGCGCTGGCCGTCTACTATACGACGCTGGTTCCGCTGCTGGCGGGGATGCGGGCCGCGCCCGCGGCCTGGTTCAACCTGGTGGCGCTTTACGGCCGGGGACGGCTGGCCGCGCTGATCCATGTCCGCGCCCGGGCTTGCCTGCCCTATCTTCTGGCGGGGTTGCAGATCGCGGCCCCGGCCGCCTTCCTGGGCGCCATGGTGGGCGAGTTCACAGGGGCCGAGCGCGGCCTGGGCGTGCTGACCATCCGCTTTACCCGCGACCTGAACGTGCCCGCCTTGTGGGCCGTGGCCACCGTCGCGGCAGCCGTGTCGATCGTCGCCTATCTTGGCATCGGCGCGCTTGGCCGCCGCTTCCTTCTGGAACGCCCGCCCGTGATCCTGGCGCCGCCGCGCTTGTCCCGGGGATCGGCGGCCCGCCGCCTGGGCGGCGCCCTGACGCTGACGGCGGCGGTGCTGATCCTGTGGTGGGGCGGGGCCTGGGCCTTCGGACTGAACCCGTTCTTCGCCAAGCGCCCGCCCGACCTGCTGGCGGCGCTGACCGTCGCCCCCGAGGCCGCCGCCGCCCGGCAGGCGCTGTTGGAGGCGGCGGGCCAGACGGCGGTTCTTGCCTTGCCCGGCTATCTGGCGGGGCTGGCGCTTGGCGCGGGGATCGCGGTCATGCTGTCGCTGGTCCCGGTGCTGTCGGGGCTGGTGACGCCGCTTGCCGTCGCGCTGCGGTCGGTGCCCATCGTCGCCACCGCGCCGCTGGTCGTGCTGCTGCTGGGCCGTGGCGCCGCGGGCACCATCGCGCTGGTGGCGCTGATGGTGTTCTTTCCGACCTTTGTCGCCTGCCAGCACGGCCTGCGCCAGGCGCCCGGCCAGATCCTCGACATCCTGCGCGGCTATGCCGCCGGACGGCTGGCGCAGCTGGTCCATGTCCGCATCCCCGCGATGCTGCCCGCCTTTTTCGCATCCGCCCGGATGGGCGTGCCCGCCGCCATTCTGGCCGTCACCGTGGCCGAGTGGCTGGCGACCGGGCGCGGGCTTGGCAACCTGATGACGCTGTCGGCATCGCTGTCGGACTATACGATGCTGTGGCTGACGGTGGCGCTGGTCACGGGAGCCTCGGTCTTGTGCTACGCCGCCGTCGCCTTTGTCGAACGGCGCGTGCTGCGCGTCTTCGCGCCCGAGCAGGTGGACCGATGACCCCCTGCCCCGCCGCCTTCGCCATTCCCGGCGACATCGCCACCCTGACCGGCGGCTATCTCTACGAACGCCGCCTGCTGGAGGGGCTGCGCCGGATCGGCCACGACATGGCCCACCTGCAACTGCCCGCCAGCTTTCCCGACCCCTCGGCCCGCGACATGACGGCGGCGGTCGGGGCGCTGGCCGCCCTGCCCCCCGACCGGCCGCTGATCCTGGACGGCCTTGTCTTCGGGGCGATCGACACCGCGGGCCTGGCCCGGGTCCGCGCGCCGGTGGTGGCGATGGTCCATCATCCACTGGCCAGCGAAAGCGGGCTGGACCCGGCCCGGCGCGACCATCTGTTCCGCACCGAGCGCGACAATCTGCGGCTGGTCCGGCATGTCCTGGTGCCAAGCCCGCACACCCGGCGCATCCTGATCGAGCGTTACGACGTCGCGCCCGCCCGCATCACCGTCGCCCGCCCCGGGGTGGACCGTCCCCGCCTGCCCGTCGCGCCGGCGTCGCCCCCGCTGATCCTGTCCGTGGGCATCCTGCATCCCCGCAAGGGCCACGACATCCTGATCGACGCGCTGTCGCGCCTCATGGATCTGGATTGGCAGGCGGTGATCGCCGGCAATTCCTGGGACGCCGTTCATGCCGACGCCCTGACGCGCCAGGTGGCGGCAAGCCCCGCCGCACCGCGCATCGCGCTGGCCGGGCAGGTCGCCCCCGGCGCGCTGGAACGGTTGTATTCGCAGGCCGCCGTTTTCGCGCTGGCGACCCGATATGAAGGCCACGGCCTTGTCTTCGACGAGGCCATGGTGCGCGGCCTGCCGGTCGTCAGCTGCGCCACGGGCGCGGTTCCCGACACCGTTCCCCCCGCCGCGGGCCTTCTGGTGCCGCCCGACGATCCCGAAGGATTTGCCGCCGCGCTGCGCAGGGTGGTGGAGGATGGCGCGCTGCGCCGCGCCCTGGCCGATGCCGCCATGGATGCGGGACGCGCCCTGCCGGGATGGGATCACACGGCCGCCGTGGTCAGCGCGGTTCTGGCCAGGGCGCGGCCCTGACGGGACCGGCGCCCGCGGTTTCGTGGCGCCGATCGTGCCTGGCCCTTTTCCCGTGGCCCTGTTTTCAGCGGAGAATAGGACCAAGGACAGGCGCCGGACCCATTGATCTTCCTGACGCCGCCACACCCGGGCCGGTGAAACGCATGGATTTCCTTGCCCGCCCGGTCATGGACGCCCGTTCAACCGCACTGGATGGTTGCTGAAGGTCGGTCCTGCGGCCTCGGCGCGGGGAAAAAGGCCCGCGCCGGTGCGCGGGCCTTGCCGGTTCAGGCCGCCGCCCGTTCGGCGGCGGCGTTGATGACGGCCTCGGCCAGGCTCGTCAGCTTCTCGTCCGTGGCCGACTCCTCTTGCAGGGTCTGGTCCAGCAGCGAAACGGCCTCGTCCATGCCCAGTTGCTGCGCCCAGGCCTTCAGCGTGCCGTAGCGGGTGATCTCGTAATGCTCGACCGCCTGGGCGGCGGCCAGAAGGCCCGCGTCCAGCGCCGGGCTGCCCTTGAACTCCTCGGCGATGTCCTCGGCTTCGGAGATGATGCCTTCGATGGCGTCGCAGGTCTTGCCGCGCGGGCGCTTGCCGATCAGCTCGAAGACCTGGGACAGGCGCTCGACCTGGCCCTGGGTTTCCTCCTCGTGCATCTTGAAGGCGGCCTTCAGATCCTCGCTCTGAGCGGCGCGGGCCATCTTGCGCAGCGATTGGAGGATCTTGCGCTCGGCGTAGTAGATGTCCTTCAGCGTTTCGTGAAACAGCGTGTCCAGCGTCTTGTCGGCCATGGATAAGCTCCTCGTGTCTTTCGGTGCGCCGCATCGGGTCGCGGCGCGGGACGCCCTTCCAACCATTCGCGGGCGGGTCCGTTCCCTTGGCCAGGCAACGCGATGACATTTATCAATCAGGGGAACCTGTCATCACCGGAACCACGGCATCGTCACAAGCCGGGCAGGCTCAGGGACAGCTGGCGCGCCTCGGGTTCGGCACCGGCCCCGGTCTCCAGCGAGGACAGGGTGACGCCCAGCAGGCGCACGCCCTTGCCGACGGGAAACAGCGGGTGCAGCAACTGAACGGCCACCGCCTCCAGATCGCGGGCGTTTCGGACCGGGCCGGGCAGCGTCCTGCTGCGGGTGATCTGCTGGAAATCGGCGTATTTCACCTTCACCGTCACCGTGCGGCCCGTCAGCCGCTTGCCTTCGCAATGCCCCCACACCTTGCCGGCCAGAAACGCGATCTCGCGCCGCGCGTCGTCGAACCCGTGGATGTCGGCGGCAAAGGTGTCCTCGGCTCCCACCGACTTGCGGATCCTGTGCGGCTCGACCGGGCGATGGTCGATGCCCCGAGAGATGCGGTGATACCACGCCCCCGCCTTGCCGAAATGATGGCGCAGGAAGTCCGGGGACCGGGCGCGCAGATCGGCGCCGGTGACGATGCCCAGCCGTTCCATCTTGGCCGCCGTGGCGGGGCCGATGCCGTGGAACTTCTTGACCGGCAGCGCGGCCACGAATTCCGGGCCGCGCGCCGGGGTGATGACCGCCTGGCCGTTGGGCTTGTTCAGGTCGCTTGCCAGCTTCGCCAGGAACTTGTTGTAGGAAATCCCGGCGGACGCGTTCAGCCCCGTCACCTGCCGGATCCGGTCGCGGATCATCAGCGCGATGGTGGTGGCGACCGGAATGTCCTGCTTGTTCCGGGTCACGTCCAGATAGGCCTCGTCCAGCGACAAGGGCTCGATCAGGTCGGTGTGTTCGGCAAAGACCTCTCGGATGCGGGCGGACACGGCGCGGTACACCTCGAACCGGGGGCGGACGAAGATCAGGTCGGGGCAGCGGCGGCGCGCCGTGACCGAGGGCATGGCCGAGCGGACGCCGAAGGCCCGCGCCTCGTAGCTGGCGGCGGCCACCACGCCGCGTGCGGCCGATCCGCCGACCGCCACGGGCTTGCCGCGCAGGTCGGGATTGTCGCGCTGTTCGACGGACGCATAAAAGGCGTCCATGTCCACATGGATGATCTTGCGCAGGGCCGGTTCTTCGGCGCGATCCTCGTGGTTCTCGGGTTCCGCCATGTCGGGCCTTCCATCCTGCCATCGGCCAGCGGGATCCATCCTATCCGACCGCGGTTCGGAAACAAAGACGGAACATCGCCCGGCGCCTGCAACCAGCCGCAATGCCAGAAGTTTCCCCCGAAACGGCAAAGGAAACACGGGCATGACGTTTGGGACACAGCCGGGCAAGGGCGGCAAGATCGACAAGGGGCTGATCTACGGCCCCCCGGGCGAGCGGACGGTTCACCTGTGCATCGACATGCAGCGCATGTTCGACAAGGGTTCGCCCTGGGCGGTGGAATGGCTGCGCCGGGTTCTGCCGCAGGTCTGCCAGGTGGTCGAGCGCTGGCCCGCGCAAACGGTCTTCACCCGCTTCATTCCGCCCGAGACGCTGGACGACGCCCCCGGCACCTGGCGCCGCTATTACGAGAAATGGCCGCAGATGCTGCGCCAGTCCATCGACCCGGACTGGCTGCGGCTGCTGCCCGAGCTTGAGCTGCACCTGCCCGCCGCGCGGATCTTCGACAAGCCGGTCTATTCGCCCTGGATGGACGGCCGGCTGCACCGGATGCTGCAAGAGGACGGCATCGACACCTTGGTCATGACCGGGGGCGAAACGGATGTCTGCCTGCTGGCCGCGGTGATCGGGGCGGTGGATCTGGGCTATCGCGTCATTCTCGTGTCGGACGCGCTGTGCTCATCGACCGACGAGACCCATGACGCCACGATGGAAGTTTATGCCTACCGTTTCGGCCGGCAGATCGAGATCATCGAGACGGACAAGCTGCTGACGGCCCCGGCATAGGGAACGACCGGTTTTCGCGCATGTGCCGAAGCCCGGTCCGGCGCGGGCCGCCGGTTTCGCCGCGCCGTGACCCGGATGCGTGAACGGTCGGGTGAAGAAGGTCTAAGCACTTCTTGGGACGGGCATGGGGAAGGGGCTGTCCGGGACGGCGCCCGTTTCCCGCCCGTTCGGGCGCGCGAACGGCGCCCCCCGCCGCCTTGCCGACCCGCCGCCTTGCCGAACGGCTGTCTTGACGAACGGCCGTCTTGCCGAACGGCCGGCCGCCTAGGGCTGCCGGCACTCGAAGCGTTCGGACAGATCGCGGAACACCTGGGCGATGGCCAGTTCGACCTCCAGCCCCTCGACAATGACGGCGCCGGGGTCTTCCTGGCCGTCATGCATGACCTGGCGTTCCGCCAGCCAGTCGCACAGCGCCGCCCGGCCTTCCGCGTTCAAAAGACCGGGCAGCGCCTCGATCAGCTTGCCATAGGCGATCAGCCTGGCGTCGGCCGTGTCCGCCATGGTCTCAGTACCCGCCCGGGGGATCGCTGGCCGGAAAGGATTCGTCCAGGGTCTCGTCCACGCGGTCCCAATGGCGCGGGGGCGCGGCCATTTCCCGCGGTCCCGCAGGACGGACGTAACGGTAATCTTTTTCCTCGTCGCGGCTGGACAGGGCCTTGCCGATCAGCCCCCCCACCATCATCAGCGCGCCGCCCGCAATCAGGATGTCGCAGTTTCGCATGGTCTTGCTCCGATCTTGTCGGGGTCAAACGATGCCGCGCGGGGACTTGTTCCCCGCCGCCGGTCCGCAGATCAGGCCGCGGAATTTTTCCGACTGATAAACAGCAAGGTGGAAACCCATTGCCGCGATGGCGGTTCTGCAAGGGCATCCCGCCCGCCGGACCGGGCGGCCATTCACCAGAAATCAAGAGGCCGCAGATGCGCGACTATCCCAAGCCACCGTTCCCCAGGCAGCAGCAGGAACTGCCCGGCAGCTTCCAGAAGATGGATCCCAAGCCCGACCACGGCGAGGAAAGCTGGCGCGGCGCGAACCGGCTGGAGGGGATGAAGGCCCTGATCACCGGGGGCGACAGCGGCATCGGCCGCGCGGTCGCCATCGCCTATGCGCGCGAAGGGGCGGACGTGGCGCTGTCCTATCTGGACGAAACCGAGGACGCGCAATCCACCGCGCAACTGATCCGGGACGCCGGGCGCGAATGCCTGACCTTCGCGGGCGACATCTCGGACCCGGAGCACTGCCGCAGGATCGTCGCCGAGACGGCGCAAAAGTTCGGCCGCATCGACATCCTGGTCAACAACGCCGCCCACCAGGAAACCTTTCACACCATCGAGGAGATCCCCGACGAGGAATGGCAATACACCTTTGCCACCAACATCCACGCGATGTTCTACCTGACCAAGGCCGCCGTGCCGCACATGAAGCCGGGGTCCGCGATCATCAACACGGCGTCCATCAACGCCGACGATCCCAGTCCGAACCTGCTGGCCTATGCGACCACCAAGGGCGCGATCCAGAACTTCACCATGGGCCTTGCGCAGATGCTGGCCGAACGCGGCATCCGCGCCAACGTGGTGGCCCCCGGCCCCGTGTGGACCCCGCTGATCCCCGCCAGCATGGAGCCCGAGAAGGTGTCCAAGTTCGGCGAGAACTATCCCATGAAGCGTCCCGCCCAGCCGGTCGAGCTGGCTTCGGCCTATGTGATGCTGGCCGAACCGATGTCCAGCTATGTTTCGGGCGCGACGATCGCCGTGACCGGCGGCAAGCCGATGATCTGACAAGGGTGGAGAGGACATGACGCGACACTGGGGCGGGCGCTGGTCCGGGGACGGCTGGACGGCGCGGATCTGGGCACCGGACGCCGGGCAGGTCGGATTGGTCCTGGACGGGCAGCATCATCCGATGGCGCGCCGGGCGGACGGCTTCTGGTCGGTCACGATCCCGGCGCGGGCGGGGAACGAATACCTGTTCCGCATCGACGGGCAGGACATCCCCGACCCGGCCTCGCGCCTGCAAGCGGGCGACGTGCATGCGCCCTCGGTGGTGACGCGCCCCGCCGACCCTGCCGGGCAGAAGCCCTGGCAGGGCCGGGACTGGGCCGAGGCGGTGATCTATGAATTGCATCTGGGCACCTTCACGCCCGAAGGCACGCTGGCCGCGGCCGCCGAAAGGCTGGCGGATCTGGCCGGCCTTGGCATCACCGCCATCGAGATCATGCCCATCGGCCAATGGTCGGGCGACCGTGGCTGGGGCTATGACGGCGTGCTGCCCTATGCGTTGCACCCGGCCTATGGCAGCCCCGAAGACCTGCACCGGTTTGTGGATCACGCCCATTCGCTGGGGCTGATGGTCATCCTGGATCTGGTGATGAACCATTTCGGCCCCGAAGGCGCCTATCTGCACCACGCGGCGCCCCGGTTCTTTGACGAAAGCCGCCACACGCCCTGGGGCGCGGCCATCGACTTTTCGCAACCCGCCGTGCGCGAATACTGGATCCAGTGCGCGGAACACTGGATCGGGGAATACCGGATGGACGGGCTGCGGCTGGATGCCGTCCACCAGATCACCGGGCCCGGCGCGGATGACTTCATGCGCGAATTTGCGCAGCGCGTCCGCGCCGTGGACCCCGCGCGCCGCATTCACCTGATCGTCGAGGACGAGCGGAACGAGGCGTTCCTGCGCGAGAACGGCTACGACGCCAGCTGGAACGACGATTTCCACCACGCGGTCCATTGCCGGCTGACCGGGGAATCCGACAGCTATTACGCCAGCTTCTCGCATGATCCGGTGGGCGACCTGTGCCTCGCCTTGCAGCGCGGCCACATCGAGGAAGGCCAGCCCCGCCCCGGCCGGGACACCCCACGAGGAGAGCCTTGCGGCCATCTGCCGCCCACGGGCTTTGTCAACTCGGTCCAGACCCACGACCAGGTGGGCAACCGCGCCAAGGGCGAACGGCTGCTGTCGCTGGCCGACCCCAGGGGGGTGCGCGCGGCTTATGCCCTGCTGCTGGTCGCGCCCTATATCCCGATGATCTTCATGGGCGAGGAACGCGGCGCCACTACCCCCTTCCTGTTCTTCGCCGACTATGCCGGCGACCTGGCCGAGGCCGTGCGCAAGGGCCGCGCGGCGGAATTCGCGGGCATCGCCAGCCTGGGCGACGAGGTGCCCGACCCCCTGTCGCCCGACACCTTCCAGCAGTCCAAGCTGGACTGGTCCGATACCGACGCGGCCCGCGGCTGGCTGGACCTGACGCGCCGGGCGCTGGCATTCCGCGCGGATCACGTGGTGCCGCTGCTGAAATCCGGGCGCAGCGCCCCGGCCGAAGTGGCGCGCATCGGCGCGGACTCGCTGGCCGCGACGTGGCATTTCAACGGCGGCGCGCTGCGCCTGTGGCTGAGCCTGGGCCAGGTTGAACCGGATCTGAAACCGCCGCAGGATGAAGCCTTCTCCGTTGGCCGTGTCGGCCTTGATCCCTTTGCCCTTTCTGTCACCACAAGGCCAAAATGACCCCTGACATTCCGACCGCGACCTATCGGCTTCAACTTCGCGAAGGCGTTGACTTCGCGCGGGTCCGCAACCTGCTTCCGTATCTTGCGGACCTCGGGATCTCGCATCTGTATCTGTCGCCGATCTTCACCGCTTCGACGGGATCGACGCATGGCTACGACATCATCGACCCGACGCGGATCGACCCTGCCCTGGGCGGGCGCGAAGGGTTCGAGGCGCTGGCCCGCGCCGCGCGGGCGCGGGGCCTGGGCATCATCCTGGACATCGTGCCGAACCACACGGCCTTCACGCTGGAAAATCCCTGGCTGCTGGACGTGCTGAAGCAGGGGCAAAGCAGCCCCTATGCCCGACACTTCGACATCGACTGGGCCGCGGGGCCGCTGGTGCTGCCCTTTTTGCCGGAACCCTTCGAGAAGATGCTGTCGGACGGCGCCTTCAGCACATCCGACGGCTTCTGGCGCTTCGGCGACGTGTCCGTGCCGCTGGCCGACGCCGACGCGGCAACCGGCGACCTGCGCGCCCTGCACGACGCGCAGCATTGGCGGCTGGTGCATTACGACCAGGAACGCGACGGCATCACCCATCGACGCTTCTTCAACGTCACAAGCCTGATCGGCATGCGGGTCGAGGACCGGCAGGTCTTCGAGGACACGCACGGCCTGATCTTCGATCTGGTCCGTTCGGGGCTGGTTCAGGGCCTGCGGGTCGATCACATCGACGGGCTGGCCGATCCGCAGACCTATCTGGACTGGCTGCACGAGGCCCTGCCCGACACGCCCGTCTGGGTGGAAAAGATCCTGGTGGGCGACGAGACCCTGCCCCCCGAATGGGAAACGGTGGGCACCACGGGATACGAGGCCGCGCGCCTGATCGCCCGGCTGCTGACCGATCCCGCGGGGATCGAGGAACTGGACGCCACCTGGCGCAAGGCGACCGGCATCGACACGGATTTCCGGGCCGAGCTTCGCCGGGCCAAGCTGGACGTGCTGGACAACGAACTGGCCGCCGAACGGCGTCAGTTGCGCGACATGGCCGCCGCCGCCGTCAAGGGCTCGCCGGTGGCCGAGCCGGGACCGGAATCGCTGCGCGAGGCGATCACGGCGCTGCTGGTCGCCATGCCGCGATACCGCAGCTATGTCACCGACACCGCCCGTCCCGCCGACCGCGCGCTGTTGCGCGCCATCGCCGACGACGCGGCGCAAGGGCTGCGCAGCCGCGCGGTTGTCGATCTGCTGGTCGATCTGATGCTGGACCCCCGGACGGACGAGGCCCGCGCGCTGGTCCGCCGGTTCCAGCAGGTATCCGGCGCGCTGCTTGCCAAGGCGCAGGAGGACACGGCGGGCTTCCGCTGGACGCGTTACCTGCCCGCGAACGAGGTCGGCGCCGAACCCGACGAACCCGTCGTCACGGCCGAGGAAGCCGATGCCTTTCTGGCCCGCCGCCGCGCGTCGGACATGACGCTGGTTTCCACCCACGACACCAAGCGGTCGGGCGATTCCCGGATGCGGCTGGTGGCGGTCAGCCACCTGCCCCGGGCCTTTGCGGCGCTTTACGACGCGGCGGGGGCCCTGCCCTCGGCCCCGGCGGTGGAGCCGCGCTGGCGCTGGTACATCGTCCAATCGGCCCTGGCGATCTGGAACGGCGATGCGCAGGCCGGCGCGGACCGGCTGAACCGCCACATCGAAAAGGCCATGCGCGAGGCCAAGCTGACCAGCTTCTGGTCCAATCCCGACCAGCAGGCCGAGGCCGCGGCCCATGCCTTTGCCCGCGACCTGCTGGACGCCTGGCAGCGCAAGCCCGATCCCGCCCTGCAATCCCTGCTGGACCGCGGCGAGGCGCTGGCCTTCGCGCAGTTGGCCTTGCAGATGCTGATGCCGGGGTTTCCCGACATCTATCGCGGCGACGAGGCCGGGCTTCTGGCGCTGACCGATCCCGACAACCGCCTGCCCGTGGATTGGGACGCGCTGTCGGCCCGGCCCGATCCCGACGCCAAGCTGCATTGGACGCGGGCGCTTTTGTCGCTGCGCCGAAGCCACGGCGATTTCCTGAAGGACGCCGATGCGCAGGTCCGCATGGACGGAAGCGGCCTTCGGCTTGTCCGCAGCCTTGGCGACCGGCATCTTGCGATGGCGTTTTCATCCAAGCCCCCGGCGCGTGACGGAGGGGATCTGGCGCGTGCCTTTGCGGATGGCAGTCACGTCCGGGTGACGCTCAACCCGGTCAGGACTCTGGATAATTTTTGAAAGGATCAGGAACAATCCGACGTTGCGTTGGTTGCTGGAACGTGTCGGCCTCGGGCCGGCCGCACCTCCCTCGAAAAGGATCGTCCCGGTGACCGACCAGCAGCCTTCGTTGTCCAGACCGACGCGCCCCGATCCCGGCGTCGCCACCATCCTGCTTGCGGGCGGCAAGGGCACCCGGCTGCATGACCTGACCGCCGCCGAAAGCAAGCCCGCCGTGCCCTTCGCGGGCCGCAACCGGATCGTGGACTTCGCCATGGCGAACGTGGTGCGGTCGGGTCTGGACAGGCTGCTCGTGGCCACGCAATTCGCGCCCGCGACGCTGAACCACCATCTGCCCGCCCGCTGGGGCGGGCATTTTCCGCAAGGCGGGATGCTGCTGCGCGACGGGCGCGACCGTTACCTGGGCACCGCGGACACGGTGCGCCAGAACTGGCGGCAGGTCGGAGAGTGGGGATCCGACCAGGTGCTGGTGCTGGCGGCGGACCACATCTACGACATGGATTACGCCGGGCTGATCGCGGCGCATCGCGCCTCGGGGGCCGCCGTCACGGTGGCGGTGGACGTGGTGCCCCGGACCCAGGCCTGCGGCTTTGGCGTGATGCAGACCGGCGACGGCGGGCGCATCCTGTCATTTCTGGAAAAACCCGCCGACCCGCCAGCCATTCCGGGCGAACCCGATCGGGCGATGGTGTCCATGGGCATCTATGTGTTCGACGCGGCCTGGCTCAAGAACGCGCTGTTCGGTTCCAACATCGAAGCACTCGACTTCGGGCACGAGATCATCCCCGCCGCCGTCGCGCAGGGGCTGGCCATGGCCTATCGCCTGCCCGCCGGTCCGACTGGCCTGCCTTATTGGCGCGACGTGGGCACGCTGGACGCCCTGCGCCAGGCGCATCTGGATTTCGTGACAGCCAGGCCGGCCCGGCTGCCGCGCATTTCTCCCGCGTCGGAATGGCATCTGGGGCGCGGCAGCGTGATGATGCCGGGCGCGGCGGTGCCGCCCTCGGCCCGGCTGACCTGCGCCATCGTCGCGCCCGGCACCCGCGTCCCGCATGGGCTGGTCGTGGGCGAAGACCCCGACGAGGACGCCCGCTGGTTCCGCCGCGAAGGGCGCACGGTGCTGATCACGCAAGCCATGCTGAACCGGCGCGAGGCCCTGCGCATTCCCGCTATCCTGCCTGCGCGTCAGGGCGTCGCCCTGCATCCGCGCGATGTCGCCTGAAACCGGATTGACCATGAACGACATGAAGCAAACACCCTCCTTCGATCAAAGCGTCATGCGCCCCGACATCCTGGGCGCGGAATTCCTAGGCGAAGGCACGAACTTTGCCCTGTTCTCGGACCACGCCACCCGGGTCGAGCTTTGCCTGTTCGACGATTCGGGCCAGCACGAGCTGCACCGCCTGGAGCTGCCCGAGATGGAGGGCGGGATCTGGTTCGGTTATCTGCCCGGCATCGGTCCAGGTCAGGTTTACGGCTATCGCGTGCACGGTCCCTACGAACCCGAACAAGGCCACCGCTTCAATCCCAACAAGCTGCTGCTGGACCCTTATGCCCGCGAATTGCGCGGCCAGATCCGGTGGGACGACGCGCTGCACGGCTATCAGGTGGGCGAGGACGACCTGAGCTTCGACACCCGCGACAGCGCGCCTTTCATGCCCAAGGCGGTGGTGGTGGACGCCAAGTTCGACTGGGACACCGACCGCGCGATCCGCAAGCCCTGGCAGAACACCGTGATCTACGAAGCCCATGTCAAGGGCCTGACCCAGATGCATCCGGGCGTTCCCGAAGCCGACCGCGGCACCTTTCGCGGCCTTGGCAGCGATGCCGTGATCGAGCATCTCCAGCGCATCGGCGTCACCGCGGTCGAGCTGCTGCCGATCCACGCCTTCGCCAATGACCGCTTCCTGGTGGAACGGGGGCTGTCTAATTATTGGGGCTATTCCACCCTGTCCTTCTTCGCCCCCCATGCCCCTTATCTCAAGTCCGGCCAGATCCGCGAGGTCAAGGAGGCGATCCGCAAGCTGCACAAGGCCGGGATCGAGGTGATCCTGGACGTGGTCTACAACCACACGGCGGAAGGCAATGAGCTGGGCCAGACCATGTCGCTGCGCGGCATCGACAACGCGTCCTATTACCTGCTGTCGCCCGACAACCCCCGGCACGGCTTCGACACCACCGGCACCGGCAACACGCTGAACGTGGCCCACCCGATGGTGCTGCGCATGGTCATGGACTCGTTGCGCTACTGGGTCGAGGCGATGCATGTGGACGGCTTCCGCTTCGACCTGGCCTCGACCCTGGGGCGCGAGCCGCAGGGGTTCGAACGCGACGGGTCGTTCTTCAACGCCATCCGCCAGGATCCGGTGCTGTCGGGCGTCAAGCTGATCGCCGAGCCCTGGGACATCGGCGAGGGCGGCTATCAGGTGGGCGGCTATCGCTGGCCCTTCCGCGAATGGAACGACAAGTTCCGCGACGACACCCGCGCCTTCTGGCGCCGCGATCCGGGGCTGGTGCCGGCCATGGCGGAACGCCTGGCGGGGTCGCCCGTGCAGTTCAACCACAGCCATCGGCCCGCGACCTCCTCCGTGAACTTCGTGGCGGCCCATGACGGCTTCACCCTGTGGGACACGGTCAGCTTCAACGACAAGCACAACGACGCCAACGGCGAGGAAAACCGCGACGGCCACGACCACAACCTGTCCGACAACATGGGGGCCGAGGGCGCGACCGACGATCCGGGCATCATCGCGGCGCGCATCCGCCGCGTCCGCGCCATGCTGGCAACCGTTCTGCTGAGCCAGGGCGTGCCGATGATCCTTGCGGGCGACGATTTCGGCAACACCCAGGACGGCAACAACAACGCCTATTGCCAGGACAACGCGATCAGCTGGCTGGAATGGGACAAGGCGCGGGACGAGGTGCGGGCGGCCGTTCAGGCGCTGTCCGCCTTCCGTCAGGAGGTGTCGCTGTCCCAATCCCGCTTCGGCGTCGCCCCCGCCGATGCGGACGACCGCCACCCCGTCATCGAATGGCTGCATCCGCGCGGCGGCGCGATGGAGGAAGGCGACTGGCAGGACGGAGAATTGCGGTGCTTCGGGCTACGGCAGGCCTTGCCTGGCGGCGCGAATGTGGTGATCGTGGTCAATGCGGGCGAGGACGCCGAATTCGCCCTGCCCGAGGGCGAATGGACGCTGCGCATCGACACCTCGGCGGAGGAGGTCGCGCAGGACCGTCCCGTCAGCGGCACCCTGCCGGTGCCGTGGCAAACCGTTATGGCGTTTGTGCGTTGATCGAGACACCGCATTCGTAAACCAGAGGAGAGAACCATGGATCATGACCACCAGGAGCGGATCAGGCAGCGCGCCCACGAGATCTGGGAAAGCGAGGGCCGCCCCGAGGGCCGCGATGCCGAACACTGGAACCGCGCCGAGGAAGAACTGAAGAACCGGACGGGCGACGATCAGCCCGCCGGGGACGCGGAGTCCCAACCAGCGCGCGCGGCCCGGTCCGGCCGATCCGCCAAAGCGCCCGGCACGGGCCGAAAGACCAAGGCCTCGTCGCCGTCGGACGAGCCGGCCAAGCCCAAGCGCACCCGCAAGACGGCCAAGGCCTCGGACGAGACGGCCGAGCCGCAGGCGGAATCGACGCCTTACCTGAACGACGGGCCGTAACGCCCCGGATCACCGGCGCCGGTCCGACGCGCTATTCGGCTGCCCGTGCTTTCTCAAGCTCGGGCAGGAAGCGGTTCGCGTAATCCTCGCGCACCAGCGGCCCGGCGAAACGGTAAAGGATCCTGCCCTCGCCATCGACGATAAAGGTCTCGGGCGGGGCGGTCACGCCCCAGTCGATGGCGCCTCGCCCCTTGGGATCGGTCGCGATCGCCGCGAAAGGGTCGCCATCTTGCTCAAGGAACGATAGGGCGTTCGCATCCGTGTCGCGCAGGTCGATGCCGTAAACCGGCATCTGCTTGGCCAGTTCCACAAGCGTCGGATGCTCGGCCCGGCAGGGCGGACACCAGCTGGCCCAGAAGTTCACCAGCTTGACGCCCGGCTGGCGCAGCATCGCGTCGGTCAGTTGCGTCTTGCCGGGCAGCGTCGTTTGCGGAACGGCGGGCGCTTCGCGGCCCACCATGGCCGAAGGCAGTCCGGTCGGATCGTCCCGCCCCATGCCCCACAGGAACATCCCCGCCAGGGCGGCGAAGGCCAACGGCGGCAGCGCGACGAGGGGCGAGATTCTAGCCATGTCTTTCCTGCTTTTCCAACGCGCGGCGGGCACGGGCATTGGCCGCCAGCGTTTGCCAGATCAGCCCGCCCAACAGCGCCAGCGAGACGCCATAGGCCCCCAGAACGGCGCCCGCGTATTTCCCAAGCTCGATCATGCGCGCATCTCTCTGGCTTGCAGCGCGGCCAGACGGCGCCTGCGGATTTCGGTGCGGGTGCGGACCAGCAGCAGCGACAGGAACAGCAGCCCGAAGCCCAGCATGGTCAGGTAAAGCGGATACCGGTAAACCGCGCTCATCCGTTCGCCTGACTGGACGGACAGGCTGGCCCCCTGGTGCAGGCCCTGGTTCCAGAAAAGCACGGCATAACGCGACAACAGCGCGAAAACCGACCCCACCAGGCACAGCACGGCGGTCAGGTCGGCGGCGCTGTCGGGATCCTCGACGGCGGACCACAGCGCCATGTAGCCGATATAGAACAGCAGCAGGATCAGGAAGCTGGTCAGCCGCGGATCCCATTCCCACCAGGTGCCCCACATCGGCTGGCCCCAGACTGCGCCGGTGATCAGCCCGATCACCGTCATCACCGCGCCGACGGGGGCGGCGGCCTTGGCGGCAAGCGCGCTGACATGGTGGCGGCGGATCAGCCAGATCAGGCTTGCCGCCAGCATCATCACCCAGATGTTGATGGCCATCATCGCGGCGGGCACATGCAGGAAGACGATCTTGACCGTCGATCCCTGCCGGTAATCCTCGGGCGTGAGGAAGCCCCAGACCAGGCCCGCGACGGTGCAGACGGCGGCCCCCGCCACGGTCCATGGCAGGATCGCGCCCGACATGCGCATGAACTTGACGGGGTTGGCGTATTCCCAGATCGACATGTTCGTTCCCTAGCGCCGGCTCGGGCGCGGCTCAAGCCCGCCTCACCGCAGATTGACCCGCAGCGCGGCGGCTGCGGCAAAAGGTATCACGGCCAGCACCCCCGCCGTGATGCCCGCCAGAAACAGCAGCGGCGTGCCCGTGTACCCGGCCTCTTGCCCGCGCCGGATCATCTCGGTCCCGAAGATCAGGGTCGGGATGTAAAGCGGCAGAACCAGCAGCGACAACAGCAGCCCGCCGCGCCGCAGGCCGACGGTGACGGCGGCGCCGAAGGCGCCCAGCATCGACAGCGCCGGCGTGCCCAGCAGCAGCGAGGCCAGCAGCGCGGGAATGGCCGCGCCCGGCAGGTGCAGCAGGATCCCGAACAAGGGCGCGGCGGCGACCAGCGGCAGGCCGGTGGTGATCCAATGCGCCAGCGCCTTGACCGCCACCGCCCCTTCCAGCGGCAGCGGCGATGTCGCCAGCAGGTCCAGGCTGCCGTCCTCGTGGTCCAGGGCGAAGATGCGGTCCAGCGACAGCAGGCAGGCCAGCAGCGCGCCCAGCCACAGGATGCCCGCCGCGACTGGCCGCAGCGCCGCGGTGTCCGGGCCGACTCCGAAAGGAACAAGCGCGCAAAGGATCAGGAAAAAGGCCACGCCCAGGCCGAAGCCCCCGCCCGCGCGCACGGCCAGCCGCAGGTCGCGCCGCAGCAGGGCGATCACGCGAAAGCCTCGTTGAAGCCGGCAGGCCGCGCGGCAAGGGCGGGCCTGGCCTTGAAGGGCGTCAGATCCAGCACCCGCGCGTCCAGTTCCAGGTCGATATGGGTGGCGATCAGCGCCGCCCCTCCCCCCGACAGATGCCCGCGCACCATGTCGGCAAAGCGCGCGACCGATGCCGCGTCCAGCGACACGGTCGGCTCGTCCAGCACCCACAGGGGACGGCGCGCGACCAGCAGGCGGGCCAGGCCCAGGCGGCGCTTCTGCCCCGCCGACAGCGCCGCTGCGGGACGGTCGGCCAGCGCCGTCAGGTCCATGGCCTCCATCGCGCCTGCCACATCGCCGCCGCCGAAGACCTCGGCCCAGAAAACCAGGTTCTCGGCGACGCTCAGCGCGCCCTTCAGACCGTCGGCATGGGCGGCATAGGCGACCGCGTCGTCCGGCATGTCGATGCGTCCCGCCACGGGGGGCTGCAAGCCCGCGACCGTGCGCAGCAGCGTCGTCTTGCCGATGCCGTTCGGGCCGCGCAGGATCAGCGCCTGTCCGGCGGCCAGCGCGAAGGACACCCCCTCGACCGTCCGCAGACCGCCGCGCGCGACGGCAAGGTCGTGAACGGCAAGCAGGCTCACAGGGGCAGAAGCGCGCAGGCGACGCGCCGCCCTTCCGAGATCGTGACGTTATAGGTCCGCGCCGCCGTCGGAGATGCCATGGATTCGACCGCCACCCCCGCATCGCGCAGGGCGGCGACCAGATCGGCGGGGGCATGGGCGACATCCGCCCCCATGCCGATGAATAGCACATCCACCTGGCCCGCCAGCGCCAGCAGCGGCGCACGGTCGTCCAGGCCCGCCCAGGCGGCACCGCCTTGCGCCGTCACCAGCACCGCGCCGTGGACGACCCGTCCACTGATGCGGAAAAAGCCGGGGCCATAGCCATCGACGGCCGCCGCCCCGCCGAACTGGGTGGGCGTCAGCTTCATCAGGGACGTTCCGCGTTCTCAAAGGGCGACGCGGCCAGCTTCGGATCCTTCTTGGACCAGTCGCGCTTCACGCCCAGCCACAGCACGATGTTCTTGGCGACATAGATCGTCGAATAGCAGCCGACGATCACCCCGAACAGCATCGCGATCACGAAGTCGCGGATCACGTCGCCGCCGAAGATCAGCATGGCGGTCAGCGCGATGCCGGTCGTCACGGCGGTCATCACCGTGCGCGACAGGGTTTCGTTGGTGGTGAGGTTCATCAGCTCGATCAGGGGGCGGGTCTTGTACTTCATCAGGTTTTCCCGCAGCCGGTCGAAGACAACGACCGTGTCGTTGCAGGAAAAGCCCAGCGTCGTCAGCAGCGCCGCGATGGTGGTCAGGTCGAACTTCAGCTGGAACAGCGCGAACAGGCCCACCGTCAGCAGCACGTCGTGGATCAGCGACACCACGCAGCCGATGGCGAACTGCCATTCGAAGCGCAGCCAGATATAGGCCATGATGCCAAGACAAGCCGCGCCAACCGCGTAGATCGCCGACTTGATCAGTTCGGAGGACACTTTCGGACCGACGGATTCCACCGAGGCAAAGGTGATCTGCGGATCGACCTGCCGCAAGGCGGACTCAATCCGGTTCAGTTGCTCGGGACCGACAGAGGCGGTGTCGTCCGTGGTGCCGATGCGGATCATGGCGACGTGGCGGTCGGCGCCGAAGCTGGGGTCGAAGACCTCGGTGATGGCCAGGTCGCTGAAGCCCAGGTCGTCAAGGGCGTCGCGGTAATCGCCCACCTCGAAGGCGGTCGGACTTTCGGTGCGGATGGTGGTGCCGCCCTTGAAGTCGATGCCGAAGTTCAGGCCCATCGTGGCGATCAGAACCAGCGACAGCGCCATGGCCGCCATTGACGCGCCAAAGGTCAGCCACTGCCAGCGGAAGAAATCGATCCGGGTGTTGTCGGGGACGAGTTTCAGACGGAATGCCATGTCGGTCCCCTCACAGGATCAGTTCTTTGGGCTTGCGCCATTCCAGCCACCAGATGATCATCAGCCGCGTCAGATAGATCGCCGTGAAGACCGAGGTGACAAGACCGATGGTCAGCGTGACGGCAAAGCCCTTGACCGGGCCGGACCCCAGAAAGAACATCACCGCCGCCGCGATGAAGGAGGTGACGTTGGCGTCGATGATCGCGCTCATCGCCTCGTCGAAGCCGTCGCTGATGGCTTTGGCCACGCGCTTGCCCGCGCGCAGTTCCTCGCGGATGCGTTCATAGATGATGACGTTGGCGTCCACCGCCGTGCCGACGGTCAGCACGATCCCGGCGATGCCCGGCAGGGTCAGCGTGGCGCCCATGACCGACATCACCGACAGGATCAGGATCACGTTGGCGATGACCGAGATCGAGGCGAAGGCCCCGAACAGCCCATAGCTGGCGATCATGTAGGCCACCACCGCGGCGGTGGCGATCACGGACGACAGGCGCCCCGCGTCGATGCTGTCCTGGCCCAGTTCCGGGCCAATGGTGCGTTCCTCGAGAAAGTCCAGTTGCGCGGGCAGCGCCCCGGCGCGCAGCAGAACCGCCAGCTGGTTCGCCTCGTCGAAGTCCATGGACCCCGAGATCTGCCCCGACCCGGTGGTGATCGCCTGCCGGATCACCGGGGCCGAGATGACCTTGTTGTCCAGCACGATCGCGAAAGGCTGGCCGATATTGGCGCTGGTATAGGCGCCGAACTTCCGCGCGCCCGTCGGGTTGAAGCGGAAATCGACCGCCGGCATGCCGTTCTGGTCGGTCGAGGGAACGGCGTCCGTCAGTTCCTCGCCGGTGACGACCGGGCTTTCCTCCAGCGTGTAATACAGCCCCTCCTGATCGGCGGCCGGCAGGATCACCTGCCCCGGCCCGGGCCGGGCATCCGGGTCGGTGCCGGTCGCCACAACCGAATTGAAGGTCAGCTTGGCGGTGGTGCCGATCAGCGCCTTCAATTCCTCGGCCGAGCCGATGCCGGGCACCTGGATCAGGATGCGGTCGGCGCCCTGGCGCACGATGGTGGGTTCGCGGGTGCCCACCTCGTCCACGCGGCGGCGGATGATTTCCACGCTTTGCTGGACGGTGCGGTCGTCGGTCGCGGCCTTTTCGGCGTCCGAAAGCTGGATGGTCAGGGTGTTGCCCTGCGCCTGGATCGCCAGGCTTTGCTGGCCCGCGCCGGTCAGGGTGGTCACGGGATTGGAAAAGCCGCGCACGATCTCGGTTGCGCGGGTCATCCCTTGGGGATTCTCGATCTCGATCTTCAGCGTGCCTTCGGGCGACGGCAGGCGGCGGATCGCGCCAAGGGTCGCGCGTTCATCGGCCAGCGCCCGGCGCAGTTCGGGCCACAGCGCGTCCATCCGGGCCTTGTAGACATCGGCCACGCGGACCTCGCCCAGAAGATGCGCGCCGCCGCGCAGGTCGAGGCCGAGCGCCACCACCGACGAGGGCAGCCAGCCGGGCCAGCCGTCGCGGGCGGCGGCCAGTTCGGGCGTCTCGACCCCGGTCCGCGCGATCTCGGCCACGGCGTCGTTGTGGGATTCGACACGGCTGTAGAACAGGTTGGGCACGGCAAAGCCGATGCCGATGATGCAGAGCCCGATGATCAGGATGCGTTTCCAACGGTCGATCTGTAGCATCTTTGCCGAAGCCCTTGAGTTTTCTTTGAAAGCCGCGTCAGCCGTTTGCGGCGACCGGCTCGGTCCGGGACAGGACTTGCGACACCGTGCCGCGCACCACGCGGACCTTGACGCCGGTGGCGATCTCGACCTCGAGTTCCTCGTCGCGGACCGAGGACACCTTGCCGATGATGCCGCCCTGCGTGACCACCTGATCGCCTTTTTTCAGCGCCGCGACCATCTCGCGGTGCTGTTTGACGCGCTTTTGCTGCGGACGGATCATCAGGAAATACATGATCGCGAAGATCAGGATCAGCGGGATGAACTGCATCAGGGCCGCGCCGGCGGGTGCATCGGCGGCGGCCTGGGCATAGGCGGGGGTGACGAACATGGGTTGTCCTTTCGGCTGTCACGGCGGCTGGCAGGATGGTTGGCCCGCCCGGATTGGCGCGCAACCTATCCCCGCCGCCCCTGCTTGGCAAGAAAGGCCGGGCCGCTGCGGGGACACGGCCGCAAACAGGATCGTGAGCGTCGGCCCAGGCCCGCTACAGCACGACCGGCAGCATCGACAGCACCAGCAGCCCGGCCATGCCCGCGTTGAAGGCCCGCAGCCGGGCCGGGCGGGCCAGCAGTCCCCGCAAGCCCTGCCCCGCGGCGGCCCAGGCCGCGACCACCGGCAGGTTCACCACCGCAAACACCGCCGCCACCACCAGCGGACCGCCGGCCCCGGCGGCATAGGCCGACAGCGCGCCAAGCGCCATCGCCCAGGCCTTGGGGTTGACCCACTGGAACGCCGCCGCGCCCAGAAAGCCCAGCGGACGGCCCGGCGGCTCGGCCTGGGACGGCGGCGCGGCGGTGGCGATCTTCCAGGCCAGCCACAGCACATAGGCCAGGCTCAGCCATTTCAGCGCCCCGGCCAGCACGGCGCTGCCCATGACGATCCGGTCCAGTCCCATCCCCAGGACCGCCACCATGGCGCCAAAGCCCAGCGACACGCCCAGCATGTGCGGCACCGTCCGCCGCAGGCCGAAATTCGCGCCCGAGGCCATCAGCATCATGTTGTTCGGCCCCGGCGTGGCCGAGGTGACAAGGGAAAAGCCCGTCAGGGCCAGCAGGATGTCGGCAGTCATCGGATTTCCATGATCGCGGCCCTATCGCGCCACGGGCTGCGCGCGTTCGACCAGCCGCGCGAAGAAGCTGGCCCCGATGGGCGAAACACTGTCGTTGAAGTCATAGGCCGGGTGATGGACGCTGGCCGTGTCGCCCTGGCCGATGAACAGATAGCAGCCGGGCCGCGCGTCCAGCATGTAGCTGAAATCCTCGGCCCCCATCTCGCGCCCCGCCTCGCCCGAGATGTTGTCGGACCCGACGATCTCCTGCGCGACCTGCACAGCAAAGGCGGTCTGGTCGGGGTCGTTGACGGTGGCGGGATAGCCCTCGGCATAGTCCAGCCGGATCGTCACGTCGAAGGCTGCGGCCTGCCCTTCGCAGATCTGCGTCATGCGGCGGCGCACCATGTCGCGCACATGGGGGGCGAAGGTGCGCACCGTGCCGCAGACATAGGCGGTGTCCGGCACGATGTTGTCGGCGCTGCCCGCGTGGATCTGCGTGACCGACAGGGCAAGGTCGTCCAGCGCGTAATGGTTGCGGCTGGAAATCGTCTGGATCGCATTCACCACCCCCACCGCGGCCACGATGGGATCGGCGGTCAGGTGCGGCATGGCGCCATGCCCGCCCCGGCCCTGGACGTGGATTTCAAAGGTATCCACGGCCGCCATGATCGGTCCGGGCGTGGTGTTCATCAGCCCCACGGGCAGGCCGGGGCTGTTGTGCATGGCGAAAACCCGGGTGATGCCGAAGCGGTCCATCATGCCGTCGCGGACCATCGCCTCGCCGCCCCCGCCGTTTTCCTCGGCCGGCTGGAAGATCAGCGCGACGCGGCCCGCGAAATTGCGCGTTTCCGCCAGATAGCGCGCGGCGCCCAGCAGCATGGTCGTGTGCCCGTCATGCCCGCAGGCATGCATCCGGCCCGGCACGGTCGAGGCATGGTCAAGCCCCGTCGCCTCCTCGATCGGCAGGGCGTCCATGTCGGCGCGCAGCCCGATGGTGGGGCCCGGCCCCTGCCCTTCGATAATGGCGACAAGGCCGGATTGGCCGATGCCGTCGTGAATCTCGTCCACGCCGAAGTCGCGCAGGCGTTCCGCCACAAAGGCGGCGGTGCCGTAGCAGTCGAAGCCCAGTTCCGGGTGCCGGTGCAGGTGGCGGCGCCAGGCGGTCATGTCGTCGGAAAATTCGGCGATGCGGTTCAGGACGGGCATGTGGACTAACGACCTTGGCTGTGGCAATGCCCCATCAGGACAGAAGCGAGGGGAAATCGCAATGACCGAAGCCAGCCGCCGCGACCCCGGGGCCGAGATCGCCCGCCTGATCGACATCATGGCGCAGTTGCGCGATCCGCAGACGGGCTGCCCCTGGGACATCGAGCAGGATTTCGCCTCGATCGCGCCCTACACGATCGAGGAAGCGCACGAGGTCGCCGACGCGATCGACCGGCAGGCCTGGAGCGAATTGCCGGGCGAGTTGGGCGACCTTCTGTTGCAGGTGGTGTTCCATGCCCAGATGGCGCGCGAGGCGGAGATGTTCGATTTCGCCGATTGCGCCGCCGCGATCTCGGACAAGCTGGTTTTCCGCCATCCCCATGTCTTCGGGGATGAAAGCCGGGACAAGTCGGCCGAACAGCAGGTCAAGGACTGGGAAGCCATCAAGGCCGTCGAACGCGCGGGCAAGGCCGAGCGCGGCGCGCTGGACGGCGTGGCCCTGGGGCTGCCGGCGCTCACGCGCGCGGTCAAGCTGCAAAACCGCGCCGCCCGCGTGGGTTTCGACTGGCCCCATGCGGGCGAGGTTCTGGACAAGATCGCCGAGGAGACCGCCGAACTGGTCGAGGCGCGCGACAGCCTGGGGCCGGAGGCGCTGGAAGAGGAGTTCGGCGACCTTTTGTTCGCGATGGCGAACCTGGCCCGGCATCTGAAGGTCGATCCCGAACAGGCCCTGCGCCGCGCCAATGCCAAGTTCACCCGCCGCTTCGGGGCCATCGAGGCCGCGCTGGCCGCCACGGGCCGCCGCCCCGAAAACAGCGACCTGGCCGAGATGGACCGGCTGTGGGATGCCGCAAAGGCAGCCGAAAAGGCGGCGGAGTAAGGGGCTTCGCCCCTCGGCCCTCCGGGCCTCACCCCAGGATATTTGCGCAAAGGTGAATGGCTAAGCGGCGAGCCGCGCGACCTGCCGCAAGGCGGCATCATAAACCTCGATCCCGCCTCTGGATGCGCCTTCGGAAAGCGTCCGCTTCCAGCCCCGCGCGCCGGGCATTGCGTGGAACAGGCCCAGCATGTGGCGCGTGATCTGGTGCAGGCGCCCGCCCCCGGCCAGATGCCGGACAACATAGGGGCGCATCGCATGGGCGACCTGCTCGGGCGTGTCGAAGGGAGGCGCGTCGCCCCACAGGCGGTCGGCCCGGCCCAGGATGTCCCTAGGCTGGTGATAGGCCGCGCGCCCGACCATCACCCCGTCCATGACCCGCAGGTGATCGCGCGCGGCCTCCAGGCCGGGGATGCCGCCGTTGATCGACAGGTGCAGGTCGGGAAACTGCCCCTTCATGCGGTGGACCAGCGGATAGTCCAGCGGAGGGATGTCGCGGTTTTCCCTGGGGCTGAGCCCTTGCAGCCAGGCCTTGCGCGCGTGGATCGCGATTCGCCGGACGCCCGCGGCGCGCATCCTGTCCAGAAAGGCGGGCAGGACATCCTCGGGCCGCTGGTCGTCGACGCCGATGCGGCACTTGACCGTGACCTCGACCGGGCTGGCGTCGAGCATCCGGGCCACGCAGTCGGCCACCAGATCGGGGGTCTTCATCAGCACCGCGCCGAAGCAGCCCGATTGCACCCGGTCGCTGGGGCAGCCGACATTCAGGTTGATCTCGTCATAACCCCAATCCGCGGCGATCCGGGTCGCCGCCTCGAGTTCGGCGGGATCCGATCCGCCCAGTTGCAGCGCCAGCGGGTGTTCGGCAGGGTCGTAATCCAGCAACCGGCGGCGGTCGCCGTGGATGATCGCGGGGGCCGTCACCATTTCGGTATAGAGCAGCGCGCGGCGCGACATCAGGCGGTGGAAGACCCGGCAATGCCGGTCGGTCCAGTCCATCATGGGGGCGACGGACAAGGTGGCTGCGTCCGTGACAGGAGTGTTCAACATCTGGCCGACGCGACGGAAAGGGAAAGATGGTGGGTGATAACGGATTTGAACCGCTGACATCTTCGATGTGAACGAAGCGCTCTACCGCTGAGCTAATCACCCGTGGGCGCAGCATCTAGCAGGCGCGAGGAACGACCGCAAGGGCGAATCGCCCGCTTTCAGTCCATTGCCGAGGGGCGCGCCGACTGGCGGATGCTGGCGGGCCTGCGGCGCAGGCGCAGGGTGATGATCTCACCGCCCCGCTGGTCGCGTTCCAGGTTGACCCTGGCCCGGCCAAGGGGCGGCACGGCCAGCGTCTCGCCCGCGGACAGGGCCTTGCCCAGTTGGGCCAGCGTCGCCTCGATGATGGGGCGGGCATCCGCCTTGCGCGCGCCGCTTGCCGCCACCACGCGATCGACGAAATCCTTTTTCTGAAGAACCTGCGCCGGCTGGGGATTGCGGGGTCCGCCCCCGTCGCCGTCTGCGGAACCGACACGCTTAATCATCACACACACTCCGTATACTAGAACAGCGAGTTCAGCGTGAGACGAGTCTGACCCAAGGTCAACATTATTCTTGGCTTTGTATCGGCCTTTGCGGGAAGGCGCCCGGACAGGCCCGCCGCGCATCCCCGGGGGACATGCGCGGCGGCGCCGCTCAGTGATCGCCCTTGCGCGGCTTGCCGCCCTTGCGGGGGGCGGCGAACTTGCCCCGTTCCTTGCCGCCCTCGGGACGAGCGGTCTTGGCGCGGAAGCCGCCGGGCTTGGCGGGGCCGGCGCCATCGGAACCCGCCTTGCCGGCGCGGGCGCTGCGGTCCTCGGCCGTCCAGCGGGCCTTCTTGGGCCTCGGGGCGGCCTCGTCGGGCGCCTCGACGCGCGCGGGCCTTTTCCAGTCGCCCTCGGGCTTGCGGCGGGCGGGGCGTTCGGCGGGACGGGGCGCGCGGTCCAGATCCGGCTCGCCTTCCAGGCGGCGCATGGTCAGGCCCGGCTCAAGCTCCAGTTCCTTGCCGAACGCGCCGGCCTGAGCCACGGCGATCTGGACGAAGGTCTCGTCCTGGCGCACGCGGATGGCGCCGATGGCATCGCGGTTGATCCCGCCGCCGTCGCAGATCTTGGGCAGCAGCCAGCGCGCCTCGGCCCGGCCGGTATGACCCACGGACAGCCGGAACCAGACCGCCTCGCCGAAGGGCGGACGCTCGCGCGCGGCAGAAGGGGCACGGTCTTGCAGCACCGTCAGTTCCTCGGGCGCGGGGCGGCCTTCGCGCCACAGGCTGACAAAGGCCTGGGCCAGCCGCTCGGGGCCGAAGCGGTCCAGCAGAATCTGCGCCATGGCCAAATCGTCGCCGGTCCCTTCGTGCAGAGCGGGATGGTCCAGCATCCGGGAATCGTCCTGGGCCCGAACCTCGTCGGCAGAGGGCGCGGGGCCCCAGTCCGCGTCCACCCGGGCGCGCTTCAGCAGCATCTGCGCCTTGCGGACCTCGGAGGGCATCACGATCAGGGCGGACACGCCCTTGGCCCCCGCCCGGCCCGTGCGGCCCGAGCGGTGCAGCAGCGTTTCCGAATTGGTCGGCAGATCGGCATGGATCACCAGTTCCAGCCCCGGCAGGTCGATGCCGCGCGCGGCCACATCGGTCGCCACGCAGACCTGCGCCCGCCCGTCGCGCAGGGCTTGCAGCGCATGGGTGCGTTCCTGCTGGCTGAGTTCCCCCGACAGCGCCACGGCCTTGAAGCCCCGGTTGCCCATGCGGGCCAGCAGGTGGTTCACGTTGGCCCGCGTCTTGCAGAAGATGATCGCGGTCCGCGCCTCGTGCAGGCGCAGGATGTTGAAGATCGCGGGCTCGCGGTCGCGAACGGCGACGTTGAAGGCGCGGTATTCGATGTCGCCGTGCTGGCGCGATTCTCCTTGGGCCACGATGCGCATTGCATCGCGCTGGAAGGTGCCCGCCAGATGTTCGATCGCGGGGGGAACCGTGGCCGAGAACATCAGCGTGCGCCGGTCCTCGGGCGCGGATTGCAGGATGAATTCCAGGTCCTCGCGGAAGCCCAGGTCCAGCATCTCGTCCGCCTCGTCCAGAACGGCCACGCGCAGGGCGGACAGATCCAGCGATCCGCGCTCGATATGGTCGCGCAGGCGGCCGGGGGTGCCGACGACGATGTGGGGATTGCGCTCCAGCGCGCGGCGTTCGCCGCGATAGTCCATGCCGCCCACGCAGGTGGCGATCCGGCCGCCCGCCTGGGCGTAAAGCCAGCCCAGCTCAGCCGCGACCTGCAAGGCCAGTTCGCGCGTGGGCGCGATGGCCAGCGCCAGGGGCGCCGCCGCGTCGGGCAGCACGTCGCCGTCCAGAAGCTGCGGCGCGATGGCAAGCCCGAAGGCCACCGTCTTGCCCGATCCGGTCTGCGCCGAGACCAGCATGTCGCGCCCCTGCGCGTCGCTTTCCAGAACCGCCTGCTGAACCGGGGTCAGGCTGGCATAACCCTTGGCCGCCAGCGCCGCGGCCAAAGGCGCGGCTATCATATCGTTTGTCATGTCTTCGCCAGAATGGGGGTGCGGACACCCGTGAAGGCACCGCGATCCTTGCGACAGACTTCTCCCCGCGTCCGCCGCCCTGGACATCAGGGCCGAAGCGGCGGCTTCTAGGGGATCGGATGCGGAAAGTCAAAGGAAATGGGGCATCAGCCCATGCCAAGCGCCTGCTTGTACATTTCCAGGATGGCCTCCTCCTCGGCGATGTCGTCGCGGTCGCGCTTGCGCAGGGCCACGATCTTCTTCATCACCTTGGTGTCGTAGCCGCGCGCCTTGGCTTCGGCCATCACCTCTTTCTGGCGTTCGGCGATGTCTTTCTTTTCCGCCTCCAGCTGCTCGAACTGCTCGATGAACTGGCGCAGCTCATCCGCCGCGACGCTGTATGCCTGATCGTCCATCATGGGGTTGTCCTTCTGTTTGATCCTGCCCGTCTTTGGCCGCATCTGTTAGGCGGTCTTGCCGCGCGGCGCAATCGCCGCTAGGGCCCATGACCGACAAGGGCGCAGGGAATGGCGGGGAATGATCCGATGACGGTGTTCGACTGGCTGATCTGGGGCGGCGCGGCGCTGACGCTGGCGGGGGTCGCGGCGCTGGCATGGTGCATCCTGACGGTGGCCCGCGCCCGCAAGGCCGGGCTGGACGACGCCGCGCTGCGCGCGCGGATGCGGCCCGTGCTGGCCGTCAACATGGGCGCGCTGGCGCTGTCGATGATCGGGCTGCTGCTGGTCATCACCGGGATCGTGCTGGGCTGATGCGCGCGCTTGTCCAACGCGTGACCGAGGCGGCGGTCGACGTCGACGGGACCGTTGTCGGCCGCACCGGGCCGGGGCTTCTGGTGCTGGTCTGTGCCATGGGCGGCGATGACGATGCCGCCGCCGACAAGCTGGCGCTGCGCGTGGCAAAACTGCGCATCTTCCGCGACGACGGGGGCCGGATGAACCGATCCCTTTTGGACGCCGGCGGCGCTGCGCTGGTCGTCAGCCAGTTCACCCTGGCTGCCGACACCCGCACCGGCAACCGCCCCGGCTTTTCGGCGGCCGCCACGCCCGAGGAGGGGCGGCGGCTTTACGAACGCTTTGCCGCCAGCCTTGCCGCGCAGGGGATCGCAGTCCAGACCGGCAGCTTCGGCGCCGACATGAAGGTGCGGCTGGTCAATGACGGCCCGGTGACGATCTGGCTGGACACGGCGGACCGGGGCTAGAGGATGAAGTCGTTCGCGGCCAGCCGCGTCGCATCGTCCACCCAGATCTCGAAATCGGCGGTCTTGTTGCCGTTGACGTCGCCGCGCACCAGAACGCCGTCCGCCTGCCTGACATACCAGACTGAATGAGCCGCCGCCGCTGTTCCCGTAAAGGCGAAGGCCTGGTTCCCGCCGCGCGCGAAATTGGCGTCTATCAGCGACAGGTCGATGTCGTCCTGACCCACGCGGAATTGCAGGATGCCGTCGCGTTGCGCGCCCGGGGCGGTTTCCACCGGGGCACGGAAGATGAACACGTCGCGGGCCGCGTCAAGGCCGCCGTGCAGCCGGTCCCGGCCCGTGCCGCCGTCCAGCGTGTCGCTGCCGCCTCCGCCTTCCAGGGTGTCGTTGCCGGTGACACCGATCAGGCGGTCATGCCCCTCGCCGCCCACAAGACGGTCATTGCCCCCGCCGCCGTTTGCCGTGTCGTTTCCGGCCCCACCCAGCAGCGTGTCGTTCCCGCCCTGGCCGGACATCCGGTCATGGCCCGCCCAACCCTCGAACCGGTCGTTGTAGGCACTGAGGGTGATCGTGTCGTTGCCCGCCATGATCGAGGCGAACACCGCCCGGTCATCGGCATTTCCATAGGTCAGCGCCGCATTGTAGAGACGCGCTGCCGAAATGGAAAAGTTCTGCAAGGACCAGATTTCCGGCCCATCGTAGATCTCCTCGGACATGAGCGTGACGGTTCCCCGGGTCACATCGCCCCAAGCGCTGAAGCCGAAGCCGGATCCGCCAAAGCCGAGGAGCAGGTCGTCATATCCGTCCCACCCATTGACGATATAGACGTCCTGAAATGTCTTCCCGGAAATTTCGTGATAGAAGTCCTCCAGAAAGAAATCTTCATAGAACCATCGCTCATAGAAGTTAAGGTCGATCGAATAACTGTCGAACTGGTAGTCGGCCCTGAACGTCGCCATGGTGGATTCCCGGAAAAAACGTCAACGATTGGGATAGCTTATGCATTACTTCCCAATTCTTTTGCCATGATCGGCAGGCTCGCGCCACGGTTAATCTGAATGCTCCTTAACGTCTTTTCTGCCCTCGCGAAGATTCTGACAGGCCCCGATCCGGCTTGACTTGCACGTGATGAAGGCCCATGTGGGTCTTGTCGTCGCCCGCTGCCGCGTGAGCAGCCGCGTTTTCGCCCAGGGTCCGGCACATTTTTCCAGTTTCCCATTCACGCGGGGAGGCTTGCGGGCACCCTATCGCCCCCGCATCCCTGCTGATCGCCGCGCATCGGACGCGGCCCCTGCCTTGCGTCCGATACGGGGGATGCGGGGATGAGAGACTGATGGAACACAAGAACCCCCGCCGCCCTTCGCGCGGCCAGAAACCGCGCACCGCACCGCATCTTGACGCGAACGAAGGCCGCCGCGCCCCGGCGCGCGACCCGCTGCCCACCGGCCCCTTCGCCGACATGGGCATCGACCACCGCATCAACGCCAATGTGGCCGCGATGGGGCTGACCAAGCCCACGCCGATCCAGACCGAGGCCATCCCCGCGGTCGTCAAGGGCCGCGACGTGCTGGGTCTGGCGCAGACCGGCACCGGCAAGACGGCGGCCTTCGGCCTGCCGATGCTGACCCGGCTGATCAATTTCGGCAAGAAGCCCGATCCCAGGACCTGCCGCGCGCTGATCCTGGCGCCGACCCGCGAACTGGCGACCCAGATCGCCACCAACATCGACGCCTATGCCGAAGGAACGCCGATCCGGTCGTTCCGGGTCGTCGGCGGCGCCTCGATCAACGTGCAGACGGAACGGCTGTCGCGCGGCGTGGACGTGCTGATCGCCACGCCGGGCCGGCTCATGGACCTGATCGAGCGGCGCGCGATCAGCCTCGAGGCCACGACCTATCTGGTGCTGGACGAGGCCGACCAGATGCTGGACATCGGCTTTATCCACACCCTGCGCAAGATCGCGCGGATGCTGCCCAAGGACCGCCAGACGTTGCTGTTTTCCGCCACCATGCCGAAGCTGATGGAGGAACTGGCCGACACCTACCTGAGCGATCCGGTGCGGGTGGCCGTCAACCCTCCGGGCCAGGCTGCCAAGAAGATCGAGCAGGGCGTGCATTTCGTAACCCAGGGCGACAAGGCGACGCTGCTGGCGGAATATCTGGCGAAGCACCCGGGCGAGTTGGCGATGGTCTTTGGCCGCACCAAGCACGGCTCGGAAAAGCTGGCCAAGCTGCTGGAAAAATGGGGCTTCGCCGTTGCCGCGATCCACGGCAACAAGTCGCAGGGCCAGCGGGAACGCGCGCTGGACGCCTTTCGCAAGGGGCAGACCCAGGTGCTGGTGGCGACCGACGTTGCCGCGCGGGGCCTGGACATCCCCGAGGTGGCGCATGTCTATAACTACGACCTGCCGAACGTGCCGGAAAATTATGTCCACCGGATCGGGCGGACCGCGCGCGCGGGCCGCGACGGCCGCGCCGTGGCCTTCTGCGCGCCTGCCGAGATGGGCGAATTGCGCGCCATCGAAAAGGCCATGAAGGCGCCGATCCCGGTGATCGGCGGCGAGGTTCCCGCAGGGCCGGTTCCCTCGGCCCGTCCGGGGGGCGGGCGCGGCAAGCCGATGGGCGCGGGCGCCAACAAGCGTCCGGCGCGGCGTCCGTCGCGGCAGCCGAAAAGCCGGCAGGCGTAGCGCCGGGGGCGGCGTCGCCTTTCGGGTATTTGGACAAAGAAGAAGCCGCAGGGTGCGCGCTGACGCATTCTCCTCCGTAGGGCATGACCTTGTAGACCTGCCGGCGGCAACGCTGGCAGGTCTCTGATTTTGCTTGAGAATGGAGGGACGGCCACACGCGCAGAAGTTGTTCGCGTGTGGAGTTGTAAATTCGCAAGGCTGAATTTACAGAACGCTTCGCCGGTCGATTTCGTCGTCAAACGAAACAGCCAATATCACTTGATGCGGAGACGCGACCTTGACGCAACTCGAACGAGGCGGACTCATGGTCGACAAGATCCCCAATCTCCCGCAGGAGCAAGTCTATCCCGTAGTTCCGGGCTGGATCAACCTCAACACGTGCGGGGATCCCGACTGCGGCAATTTCGGCGTGGCGCCGGACTTTGCTCTGCCGGTCTTCCTGGGGCCTTGGGGCCGCGGAGCGCCGCCTTCAGGCCGGTTTCCATACCGGCACTGAGCACCGGACTCGGTATCTACACGCTGGGTCCCCCGGCCGACGACCTCATCCGCGTATCCAGCATTCTCGACGACTTCCAGCAGCCGGCCACCTGGAGCGATGGGCGCACCCTGATCTGCGAACACCAGCGTGGCAACCGCACCTGCGGGGTGAAATTCAACCTGCTGTCGAACCATCATTTTGAGGATGAGACAGAGCGCCTGCGGTCGCAGAACGGCATCCTCACCGGACCGACCTGCGAGGCCTGCGGCAGGGCCTATCTCGACGCCCCCGGGGAGTTCGCCTTCAACGGAGCGAACGCCCGCGAGGGGGCCAGGCATCGCGGAGTGCGGCTCATCCACAAGCCCTGTCGCGGCAAGAAGGGGTCCCGCTTCACGGTGTCCGTCGATCATGCGCGCCAGAAGGACCGTTCCGACAACATCCGCATCCTGTCGGAACTCGTGAACAATGTCGCCATCAACGGCCTTCGCCGTGTCCTCGCCCCTGCGCCCGGCGCGAGCGAGGCCGGCGTGGCCCGCATCTACGACCGGCTCTTCTGGCTGGAGCGCGTTCTGCTGGCCTGCAAGAAGGCGCAGCTCGCGCGACGGCGCGCACGCTGGGTCAAGGAGGGCCGCCCGCGCCATACCCGGATCGCGCATGACGACATCGTGCTCACCGTGAACTGGGAGACTGCGAAGGACACCCGGGTCACCTCCCTCAACTGCGCGGTCTCGGCCGATATCCAGTCGGGCTATGTGTTCCGCCTCGATGTCGACGTCGATCCGACGGCGAGGCCTTTCCCGCGCCTCGCTTGTCGTTCCAGCACCCGGCTGGCCGTTTCGACGAGCCGGCGCTCTTCGCGTCGGCGGTGGCGCAGCGGCGCATCTTCGCGAACAAGGCTGCCGCCGCCCTCGAACGCTCCACCGAGCCGGTTCACCCCGAAACCCTTCAGGCCATCGACGAAGCGTATGAAAGAGCCGACATCCTGGAGATGATCGGGAACTACTACTTCAATTTCGGGGCGCCCGAGCGGGAAGGGCGCAACGCCTTCACCGGCATCATGACCCGGAACACCTACAACAAGGCGGCCCACTTGGCCTGCCTCAAGGAGATGCTGCCCGAAGGCAAGCTCACGCTCGTGGGCGAGCAGGAGGCGGCGATGGCGCGGGTGATCCCGTACATCTTCCGCGACGAGATCCTGGCCAACCGTTTCGGATGGCATGTGGTCAGCTTCGACAAGGAGGCGAAGAAGCCGCAGATCGTGCGCCGGGCCAGGGCGTTCGACGGCGCGTTCCGGTCCTTCCAGGACGCAAACCCGGCGATGGCGGTTCCCAATGCCCTCCATGCCTGGACCCGGACGCAGCTGACGCCCGCCACGAAGGCGACCGGGAAAGGACGCTCCGGACCGTTTCCGGGCTCGAACTTCGGCACAAAGGCCTTCCCGGCCCTGTGGATCAGAAGCCCGATCAAGGCGAGCGGCGAGACGAACAAGGTCATCGGGTTTCCGATGCTGTCGTCGCGCTACCGCGGGGCCTACCGCAAGCTCGGGTTCCAGGATCCGATCAGCGATCCCGATCTTCTGGACGCCATGACGCGGTGCGTGATCAACGCCACGTTCCAGCCGGCGAGCACCTTCATGAACTCCCTCCGGGATCGCCTGGCCTTCGCGAAACGCGCGGGCGGGCGTTCCTCGCGGTCGGGCGGCACCTACATCAATGGCGCCGCCTACAATCCCCGCGTCCTGATCGCCCTTCTGACGATCTTCGGGATCCACTGCAACTTCTTCGAGGTCAGGCAGTATGTCTCGCCGATCAACAAGCATGAGGAGACGGCGGATGCGCAGGACGGCGTCACCAGCCTTGCGGTTCCCGGGTTCGACCAGCGCATCGAGGTTCCCAAGCGCCGACGCCAGACACCCGTGAAGCGCTCGCCGGCCATGCGGGCGGGCATTCATCCGGTCAAGCCCGGCGACGAGACCCCGAAGCTGCCGACCCTGGCAAAGGTGCTCTACCAGCCGTGGCTGTTCCATGGCACGCCTTTGTGGGGAAGGTTCCAGGGGTGATAGCGATCCATCCGCGGATGACCCCTATAAGCCTCTGCCTTGCAGTACAGGTCTTGCAGGTACCACTCGCACCCGAGATGGCGTCGGCCTGCGCCCCCTTTCGGCAACGCCCCCTGAAGCGCAGGGCGTCCATCTCCACCACGGGTTCAGTCGGCAGCGGGGCTGTCGCGGTGATCCCGCAGGCGACCGTCGGGTAACTGTTATCTGATAGATGTCTGCCGATCGCACGGTGGGCGTTCAATGCATACTCGATAGATGGCCACTCGGCGCGGCGCCGATCCGCTGGCCATGTTCCGGGCGGTCATCGCATGATCACCGCAACGCCAACACGATTTGCCGACATGCCGAGAACGCGCGTTTTCAACTAAAAAGCGCAGACTTTTCTGTTGCTTGCATTTCACACCGTGTGCAACTTTGGAGTTCTAACGGAGACAAGTCCGATGATTTCAGGAACCCGATTCTCGTTCAATCATGACGAGGAAACTACAAAGCCAGAGCTACCGAAGAACTCTTTTTCGGCAATTTTCCTGCCGGTCGTCTGTTGGATGGCGGCATGTTCTCCGCAATTGGCAAAAAGCGACAGTTTTGACACTTATTCACTGGAGAAATTTTATGATGTCGAAACGGATTGCGAGACGAGGAAAAGCGACCTGATCCAATTGCAGAGATATGGTCAATACATGCTTTATACGGAAAGCAATGATGAGAAGATCATCAAGAAATTTGCGATTGGCTACGGTAGCGAAAAATGCCTTCACATTTTTTATGGAAATAAAGTGCTAAGCAGAATTTCAAGCCTTGAGGATCTCCTTCTTGATGGCCCCAGTGATTTGTCGCCTTTTGTCATTAACGACGATCTGGAAATAATAACTTACAATTACATGGAAGAAAACGGCATCGATGACAGCCAGATACTGGTGTTCAGGCTCGACGCCCTGGATCCGGACGATCCAGAATATTCAGCTTCGATCACCTCTTCATTCCATGACGGAAAACTCATAGCGTCTTCCACTACCGCTATCGATAGCTCAGGAAAGTATGCTGACAAAATTGTGGCTAGGGGTAAAAATGTGATTCAACACTGAAAAACAACTTTGGAACAATGTTCATGATGTGGAGGATCAGATCATGGCCTGTGTTATGCGAGTGCAATTCGGGGTCATGCCTGTGAAAGGCCTTAGCTTCACAAGCATTGCTGCCGTGCTTCTGGCAAGCATGCCGTGCACCCCTTCGGAGGCCCGAGAAACGTTTACGAACCGTGAGCTGATTTATCAGTTCGAAGAAATAAATGACGAAGTATTTGTGGAAACGACGGTTTATCATGATGATTCTTACATAATTGTGCATGAGGATTTCAACAGAGTATGTCGTAATGAAATAGGATTAAAATATACTACCGAGTATATACCAAAACATCGGATAGTGTCTATTGAACTCTCTCAGATGAACGGCAGGTATGGTTCCTACTATCGTCTGGGGCGGAACGTCGAAGAGAACAATGGTCACAAGGAAAGAGATTCATGTTCTGGAAAGACCAGCATATCACCACTCGGATCGACAGCGCTGGTCATCACTGGATCAAATCCGGCTGTCGCTCAACGACTCATCACTATATCTTGGGAAGCAACGTTAGATAAACGGTTAGATAGATGACAGACCATCGCCGCGATTTGAGTAACGCAACCGACAAGGAATTGGCGGATGTGATATCCACTGCCGAAGGCAAGACCAATTTTAGTGTTAACGTAGAAAACTTAAGGCCATAGCATCGGTTGTAGCGGAATTTTCTGCGCAGTATGCTACGAGGAAGTCCTTATTAGGTAAAGATGCAATGAAGAGAGCACCTGATGCTCTGGGCCCTGCAATGGAGGCACTTGGTGAGGCTTTTAAGCAGGACGCGGAGCAATGGAATGAATTGAAGCTCTTTGCTGAGTGGATTATTCAAGAACGTGAAAGAAAAACAGGCTTTCCGGCGGCTCCTCTCGATGAACCTGCATCAAATTATGATGGCGATCCGGATAACGATGGCGCCAATCCCGGATATACTGTTGAAGACGAGTTCAATGACCGTATTCGTAGTGGCATAGGGACAGAGCAGAAGATCTCCTATGATCCAGCCAATATTTTTGATTTCGAAACAGGCGACGGCGGCGACCATCGCGGCAATCCTTCCGGAGGCGGTTCGTCGGACGGCCGCGGCTCCGGCACCACCGGCACGAGTTCGAGCGACAATGGTGATGGGAGTCTTGGCGGTGGCTCGAGCTTTGGTGGCGACCGTCCGGACCGAGGCGGCAGCAGTGGCAATGGCAGCAACTCCGGCGGAAGCAGCGGAAGCGGAAGTTCCGGCGGCGGCCTGACCAGCAGTGATCGCCCGGAGAGTAGGCCTGATACATCCGGTGGTTAGACCGGGGGCAGCAACGGAGGAACAGACGGTGGCCAGGTCGGAAACAATGGTGAACAGCACCCGGACGGCCCTACTGTTGGTGACGGTAATGAGCCTGCCGATACAGGACTTTACTCTCCTATAATTATCGATCTGGACGGAGACGGGATCGAACTCGATATCACCAGGCAGGTCTATTTCGACACGGACGGCGACAGCTTTCTTGAGCAGACGGCTTGGGCTGCGTCCGATGATGGCTTCCTGATTGTCGATCTGAACACCGACGGCAGCTTCGGTGGCACCGGCGATAATGCCGTTACAAATTCGAAGGAACTGATCCTGCCAAGGATTCTCGGGCGCACCGACATCTCCGATCTCCAGGCGCTGGCGATCATGGAGAAGAGCACCCAGTATGGCGGCAACAACGACGGCGTCCTGAATGGTTCGGACGTTCTGTGGAAGCAGCTGAAGGTCTGGCAGGACAAGGACCGGGACGGCAAGGTCGATGCCGGCGAGATGAGAACGCTGGCGCAGGCCGGCATCCAGTCGATCCGGCTGTCCTATGACGATCGAACGGGGTTTGCCGACAAGAGCAATGATATCGAGTTCATGGGCAACACCCTGCACGGCTCGGCATCCTATACGAAGACGAACGGAACTGTCGTGAAGGGCGGCCTTGGAGACGTTTCGCTGTCCTACAACGCCCAGGGCTGGCGCCGCATCGACACGGCGCTTGGCTATGACATTCAGTTCGAGGCGGGCGGCAAGCTGTCCCTTGCCGAACTGGAAGGCAAGTCCTCCGCCAACCTCAACCTCGATGTCGAAGCTCTTGACGGGGCTGTCGGCGATGCAAGGGCGAATGGCCTTTGGGCCTATAGGCATTCCCGGTCGGTGCAGATCGCGGGCGGTGCGGGGGACGACGACATCAATGGCAGCTAAAACGATGACATGCTGTCGGGCGATGCTGGCGCGGATCAGATCAGGGGCATGGGCGGCAACGATCTCATCTTTTTCGATGCCGCCGATTTGGCATCCGGAAAGCTCGTCGAAGGGAATGAAGGCATCGACACCGCTTATGCCGTCGGCTCGACACCTGTTAGCCTCAAACTGATCGACCACACCTTCGAGTCGGCTTATGGCGGCAGCGGGAATGATCGTCTCGATGGCACCGGTATTGATGATGATCTTCCCATCCATGGTGGCCAAGGCAACGATACCATTGTCGGCGGAAATGGCGACGACGACCTGTCGGGGGACGAGGGAAGCGACGTGGTTTCCGCTGGTGCCGGTGATGACCGGACCAGTGGCGGGAATGGGAACGATACCTTGGGCGGGGGTGCGGGATCGGACCTCCTTTCCGGCGGCAATCACAACGACAGTCTGGACGGCGGAACAGGGGACGATCTTCTATTCGGCGGTGCTGGAAACGACTCTCTGAATGGTAGTGCTGACGACGACCGCGTCGATGGAGGCATTGGAGACGACACGCTCGACGGCCAGGAGGGCGATGATGTTCTGATTGCCGGTGCCGGCAATGATCGGCTGACCTTCTGGCGGGGAGATGATACGCTACAAGGTGAAGACGGAAACGACACTGTCGTCATGCAGAGGGGAGACCTGCGAGAGAACTTCTACGGCTGGACCGTGGTTCAAGGCGGAAAGGGGTCCGACATCCTGATCCTTCCCTTCACCAAGGCGGATTGGTGGCAGAAGAAGGTTTCCGGCACGGCCAACCAGTGGACCTTCTTCTATCGTGATCCCGACGATTATGGAAAATCCATGGTCATCAGCATTCAGGACATCGAGAAAGTCCAGTTCGCCGATGGATCGACCCTGGCGCTCAGCACGAACACTACCTTGGATACCAGCGACGATTACAGGCGCGTGGGCCACAATGTCTACGACGGTGACAGCAAGGCCGTACCGGTTGGCGTGTATCACTCATCTGAAGGGGCCTTCAACGGCTACATGGGGGATGACTTCATGGATGCCGAGAGAATGGTGCGTGTCGGCCCAAGCGGCAGCGAGGGAGACAGATATTATACTCTCGGCGCCTATAACGACTTCATTCGCGGCATGTCCGGACAGGACACGATCTTGGCCAGTGCCGGAAATGACCGTGTGCTCGGGGAGTTCGGCTCTGACGCGCTTCGCGGAGAAGCTGGAAACGATCAGCTTTTCGGTGGATCGGGATCGGACCAGATTTGGGGCGACACAGGCAACGATACGATCCAGGGAAATGCTGGAGCCGATGTCCTAGCTGGTGACACTGGAAACGATTTGATCGACGGTGACGATGGCGGTGACATCGTCAGCGGCGGGCAGGGCGACGACACGTTGATCGGCGGCATGGGCGCAGATCTGATCTACGGCGGAATTGACGATGATCTGCTCCAAGGCGGCACAGGGGCTGATCGTCTTTACGGCGATGCCGGCAACGACCGCCTCGAAGGCGAGGCTGGTGCCGATGTCCTGGCGGGTGGGGATGGCAATGACTCTCTCTGGGGCGGTGATGGCTTCAACGTCTTGAGCGGCGATGCCGGAAATGACGTCCTGGTTGGCGGGGCCGATGACGATCTGCTTTCGGGAGGCGTGGGAGCCGACAGGCTGGATGGATCATCGGGCCGCGATACGCTGCTTGGCGGCGCGGGGGCCGACACGCTGGATGGCGGCAGCGGGATTCTCGATCTTGTGTCCTATGAAGACTCAGCTGTCCGCGTGGTGGTGGATTTGGAGGTCATCTCCGGTGCCGATACGCTTCAATCCGCCAGTGGTGGAGACGCGGCAGGGGACGTCCTAGGCGGCTTTGAGCAGGTTTGGGGATCGGACCACAATGATGCGATCTCCGGCTCCAGCATCGACAACGTCCTGGCGGGTGGAAAAGGCGACGACATTCTTTACGGCTATGATGGCCATGACGACCTGATCGGGGGCGAGGGGGAAGACACTTTAGCCGGCGGTGCGGGTAATGACCGTATGTGGGGCGATGCCGGAAATGACGTGATCTGGGTCTCTCCGGGCGAAGACACCATCTATGGCGGGACCGGGTGGGACACCTTTGATCTCTCGACATCGACCTCCTCGGTGTCGATCGACTTCATCACCCAGGCCCATACCGGCTTCGTGACCGGAAACCTGATCTACCAAGTGGAACACATCGATGCCGGAAGCGGCAACGATACGCTGCGGGGAACAGGAGGATCGAACCGCATCGATAGTGGTGCAGGCCATGACCTGATTATCGCCACGCTTGGAGCCGATACCCTGATTGGCGGCAGCGGCGTTGACCGAGTCAGCTATGAGAATAGCAGCGCTGGCGTTGTCGCCGATTTGGTGAATGAGACATTGAACACTGGTGCCTCGGCCGGCGACAGTTATGAGACAGTCGAGAACATCACCGGCACGGACTATGACGATATCCTGCGGGGTAGTGGTGCCGGCAACAACCTTCAAGGAGATGCGGGTAATGATCAGCTTGAAGGCCGGGAAGGCGACGACACACTTGGCGGAGGAGACGGCAACGACAGTCTTTTCGGAGGAACGGGAGCTGACAGCCTCTATGGTGGTGAGGGCAACGATGCCTATTGGATTGATGATGTCGATGACCGGATTTCTGAAACGGAAGACGGGGGCACGGACATCATCTACACGACCCTCAGCATCGGTCTCACCAGCAGCGCTTGGGCCAATGTCGAAAAGGCCACCCTTTTGGGTACCGCAGCAGGCAATTTCAACGGCTCGGCAGCCAACAACGCTCTGACCGGAAATGCCGGGACCAACACCCTCCAGGGTTACGATGGCAACGACAGCCTGAATGGCGGTGCTGGCGCCGACAAGATGGTTGGCGGCGATGGGGATGATGCCTATTGGGTGGAGGACGACGAAGATCTGATTGTCGAAGCCGAAAACTCCGGCTTCGATCGCCTTTTCAGCGTGATCTCGGTCGATCTGGATAACCCAAGTAATGCTTTTGTCAACTTGGAAAGTGTGACGCTGCAAGGAACCGGGAACCTTTACGCTTATGGATCATCTGCCAACAATGTCCTGATCGGCAATAGTGGCGACAACATCCTCGGGGGCAGGGCAGGCAGCGATAGCTTGGCCGGTGGCGGCGGAGAAGATACGTTTCGCTTTGTCAAAGGCTATGATCAGGAGGTCATCACGGACTTCGAGGATAACATCGACACGATCCGAATGCTCAGCTTCGGGGTGGCGAACTTCACCCAGGCGAAAACTTATGCCACACAGAGCGGGGCCAATGTGATCTTCGACTTCGGGGCAGGCGACATCCTGACAGTACGCAACACCACCATCAATGCCCTGGCGGATGACGTGGTCTTCGTATGAGGCCTTCTGCCATCATGAATCCCGAAAGGGACAAAACGAATGACTCGGAATGGGGCAGCACGGCTGCCCCTATGCCTTTCGACATTAGTTCTTCGTTCAAGCTTTTCTGAACTGTCAGTTGGCATACCAAGCGAGCCAACTGATGAACACCAATGAGGATCAGCGCCAGCTTTGGTGAGCAAGACAACGGCCTTCTACAGACGCTGTCAGCATCGAGATGTTGCCAGAAATTTCCCTGCCGACCGTCAGGTCGGCAGGGTCATGAGTATTATGTTCAGCAACGAACCAAGGCATCACAGATCCCTGCTTCTCTCGGATTTACAAAAGCTCTACCCAGAAAGGTAATGTCCTACTGCGGAGAATGCGTCAGGTGTGCGCCCTGCGGCTTTTTTCATGCCAGGCGCAGGCGCGGCAGCGATGCGGCGGCGGCGCACCAGGCAAGCGCGGCGCAGAGCGCGATGGCCGCGACCATGCTGGCGGCGCTGTTGTCCATGAAGGGGCCGGTCAGCGCGATCATCACGCCCCCGGTCAGCATCTGGAACGTCCCGCCCAGGGACGACGCCAGCCCGGCGATGTCGGGATGCGGATCCAGCGACATGACCATGGCCGTGGGCATCACCAGCCCCAGGCAGGCATTGCCCAGAAACAGCCCCGCCATCACCACCGGCAGCGCGTCCAGGCCCAGCCAGACGATCAGCGCCAGCGCGATCATGATCCCGGCAAAGCCGGTGATCGCCAAGGAGATCACCCGCTCCATCCCGTGGCGCTGCGCCATCGGTCCGGCGAATTGGGACGCGGCGAAGAAGCCCACGGCATTGACCGCGAAGGCCAGCGAGAAGCCGGTCGGCGACAGCCCGTACTGGCGGGTATAGACAAAGCTGGCCGAAGACAGGAACACGAAGAAGCTGGCCATGCCGAAGCCGCCGATCATCGTCAGCCCCATGAAGCGCCGGTCGGTCAGCAACCGGCGCGCGCCCGACAGCATCGGCGGCAGGCTGACCGGGCGGCGCTGTTCGGGGGCCAGCGTCTCGGGCAGGGCGAACAGGATCAGGGCCAGGCTGACAAGCGCCGCGACGGCCAGCACGGCGAAGATCTCTCGCCAGCCGCCCCAGGCCATGATGACCGATCCGGTGAGGGGCGCGAGCATCGGGCTGACCGCGATGACGATCATGATGGTGGACATCACCTTGGCGGCCTCGGGTCCGGTCGCCACGTCGCGGATGACCGCGCGCGGCACGGCCATCAGCGTGGCCGCGCCGAGGCCCTGCATCGCCCGCGCGGCGATCAGCCAGCCAAGGGTGGGAGCCAGCGCGGCGGCGACGGTTGCCGCGGCGAAGATCGTCACCCCGACCACCAGCGGCGTCTTTCGGCCCACGGCGTCGGCCATCGGGCCATAGATCATCTGAGCGATTCCGAAGACGATGAAATAGGATGTCAGCGTCAGCGCCGCCCCTGCCTCGGTCGTGGAAAGGTCGGCGGCGACCTGCGGCAGGGCGGGCAGATACATGTCGATGGCAAAGGGGCCGACGGCGGACAGGACGCCCAGCACAAGGGCCATGCGGAACAGGGGATCGCGCATTGGACATTCCGGGATTGGCTTGGGCCTGCTTGGTGCCAGCTTATCGGCGCGGCGGCAAGGCTTGATGACCGTTCCCGCCGGGGGTAACTGGCGGCATGGCCAAGCTGTATTTCCACTATTCCACCATGAACGCGGGCAAAAGCACGCTGCTGCTGCAAGCGTCCTACAACTATCGCGAACGGGGGATGCGGACGCTGCTGCTGACGGCCGCCATAGACAGCCGCGCGGGCCAAGGCCGCATCGCCAGCCGCATCGGCATCGCCGACGACGCGCTGACCTTCGACGCGGACACCGACATGTCCGCCCTGGTCCGGGACCGCGGCGCGGATTGCGCCTGCGTCTTCTTGGACGAGGCGCAGTTCCTGACCCCCGCCCAGGTGTGGCAATTGGCCCGCGTGGCCGACGACCTGCGCATCCCCGTCATGTGCTATGGCCTGCGCGTCGATTTCCGGGGCGAGCTGTTTCCCGGATCCGCCGCCCTGCTGGCCCTGGCCGACGACCTGCGCGAGGTCCGCACCATCTGCCATTGCGGCAAAAAGGCCACCATGGTGATCCGCCGAGACGAGGCGGGCCGCGTCATCACAACGGGCGCCCAGGTCCAGGTCGGCGGCAACGAGACCTATGTCTCGCTCTGCCGCCGCCATTGGCGCGAGGCGACGGGGAACTGATCTTCAATTCTCGCGGAAGCTGTATGGCCCGCGTTGCGACAGGCCTGGGCTTGCTGTAACCATCGGCCGAAACAGGCAAAGGATCTTCCATGCGCGCGTTCCTGCTGCGGCTTTTCGCCCTTCTGTCCCTGGCCGCCCCCGTGCAGGCGTTCGAGACCAATGCGACCTCGGCCTGGGTTTACGACGTGAACACCAGCACGGTGCTGATGTCGAAGAACGCCGATGTGCCGATCCCGCCCGCCTCGATGTCCAAGCTGATGACGCTGTACATGGTGTTCGAGGCGTTGCAGAACGGCCGCCTGAAGCTGACCGACACGCTGCCCGTGTCCACCCGGGCCTGGCAGATGGGCGGATCGAAGATGTTCGTCGAACCCCGCGACACGCCCACCGTGGACCAGTTGATCAAGGGCGTGATCGTGCTGTCCGGGAACGACGCCTGCGTGGTTCTGGCCGAGGGCCTGGCGGGAACCGAGGAAGCCTTTGCCCGCCAGATGACCGAACGCGCCAAGACGCTGGGGCTGAAGCATTCCGTCTTCAAGAACTCGACCGGCTGGCCCGCCGAGGGCCATGTCATGTCGGCCGAGGATCTGGGAATGCTGGCGATGCTCCTTATCCGCGACTTTCCGCAATACTACGGCAATTTCGCGCTGACCGAATTCCGCTACATGGACCGGGTGCCGTCGAACCGCTTCAACCGCAACCCGATCCTGAAGCTGGACATCGGGGCCGACGGCCTCAAGACCGGCCATACCCAAGAAGCGGGCTATGGCCTGGTCGGGTCCGCCGTGCAGAACGGTCGGCGGGTGATCTTCGTGGTCAGCGGCCTGCCGTCGGACACCGCGCGGGCCGAGGAATCCGAGCGGATCGTCAACTGGGCCTTCCGCCAGTTCAGCATGGAAACGCTGGTGCCCGCGGGCGAAACGGTGCTGGAGGCTCCGGTCTGGCTGGGCACGCGGTCCCGCGTGGGTCTGACCACCAAGGATGGCGTGAACGTGCTGATCCCCGCCGGATCGCAGGATCAGGTCAAGGTCGAGGCGGTCTTCGATTCGCCCATCCCCGCGCCCATCGCCAAGGGCGATCCCGTCGGCCGCCTGGTTGTGACCGTGCCCGGCACGCAAGAGGCCGTCACCCCCCTGCTGGCCGCCGAGGACGTGCCCGAGGCCGGTTTCGCGGGCCGCATGAAGGGCGCCGTCATGCGTCTTGGCCACAAGGCGGTCGAGGCAGCCGGCCTTTGATGTTCATCAGCTTCGAGGGGATCGACGGCTGCGGCAAGTCCACGCAGGCCCGCCTGCTGGCCGAGGCCCTGCGGGCCGAGGGCCGCGCGGTCGTCCTGACCCGCGAGCCCGGCGGCAGCCCGGGGGCCGAGGAGATCCGCCGCCTGCTGGTGGAAGGGGCGGGCGAACGCTGGTCGGCGGAAACCGAATGCCTGCTGTTCACCGCCGCCCGCCGCGATCACCTGGAACGCGCCATCCGCCCGGCCCTGGCCGCCGGGCAAACCGTCATCACCGACCGTTTCGCTGATTCGACCCGCGTTTATCAGGGCGCCACGCGCGGCGACCTGCGCGGTTTCGTGGACCGGATGCACGACCTGGCGATCGGCGTGGAACCGGACCTGACTTTCGTCATCGACCTGGATCCCGCGACCGCGCTTGGCCGGGGCAACGCGCGCGGCGGGGCCGAGGATCGCTTCGAAAGCCTGGGCCTGTCCTTCCAGCGGCGGCTGGCGCAGGGCTTCCGCGCCTTGGCCTCCGAGTTCCCGGCCCGCGTGCGCCTGATCGACGGCACCGGCAGCGAGGCCGATGTCGCCGCCCGCATCCGGGCCGCGTTGTGAGGACCGATCCCGACGACATACCGGAACCCGACCGCGTTCCCGGCGCGCCGCATCCGCGCCATACCGACCGGGTGATCGGCCAGGACCATGCCATCGCCGAGTTCACCGACGCCGCGCGATCCGGCCGTTTGCACCACGCCTGGCTGCTGACCGGCCCGCGCGGCGTCGGCAAGGCGACGCTTGCCTGGGCCATCGCCCGCTGGATGCTGGCGGGGGCGGCCGGTCCGTTCGGCGCGGCCGACACCCCCGAGGCGCGGCGCATGGCGGCGTTGGCGGAACCGCGCCTGCATCTGGTCCGCCGCCCTTGGGACGACAAGGCGGGCCGCCTGTCCGCCCAGATCACCGTGGACGAAATCCGCAGGCTTCTGTCCTTTTTCCACCTTTCCGCGGCCGAGGGCGGGCGCCGCATCGCCATCATCGACGCCGCCGACGACATGAACACGGCCGCCGCCAATGCCCTGCTGAAGGTGCTGGAAGAACCGCCCGCCGACGCGCTGATCCTGATCGTCGCGCATCAGCCCGCCGGCCTGCTGCCCACGATCCGGTCCCGCTGCCGCACCCTGCGCTTGTCGCCGCTGAACCCTGCGCAGATGGGCGATGTCCTGTCCCGCCTGGGCATCGACGAGGACGCCGAGGCGCTTTCCGCCCTGTCCGACGGCTCGGTGGGCGAGGCCTTGCGCCTGGCGGGCCAGGGCGGCCTTGACCGCTATCAGCAGCTTGTGGACCTGATGGCCACCCTGCCCCGACTGGACCGTCCGCTGGCCGCCGCCTTTGCCGACGCGGCGGCGGGGCGGGCGGGGGCCGAGGGCGATCCCTTTGACCTGACCATGACGGTGCTGGACCGCTTTCTGGCCCGCACCGCGCGGGCGGGGCTGATGGGCGCCCCCCTGCCCCAGGCCGCGCGCGGCGAAGGGGCGCTGCTGGCTCGCATCTCGCCCGACGACCGGGCGGCGCGGGCCTGGGCGGACGCGCAGGCCCGCCTGTCGGCCCGCGCCCGGACAGGGCGGGCGGTCAACCTTGACCCTGGCGCGCTGGTGATGGATATGCTGATCGAACTGGCGCATCTGCCGCCCGCGCGATCCGCCCTGCCAGCCAAAGGTTGATCCATGTCCAACGCGGCCTCTCCGCCGGCTCCTCCCGCCATTGTCGACAGCCATTGCCATCTGGACTTCCCCGACTTCGACGGCGAACATGACGCCCTGATCGACCGCGCCCGCGCGGCAGGCGTCACCCGCATGGTCACGATCTGCACCCGCCTGCGCCAGGAACCCCGGGTCCGCGCCCTTGCGGAACGCTACGCCGGCGTCTTCTACGCCGCCGGCACCCATCCCATGAGCGCGGCCGAGGAGCCCATGGCGACGGTGGACCAGCTTGTCGCCTTGTCGGCCCATCCGAAATTCGTGGGCATCGGCGAAACCGGCCTCGACTACCACTACACCGCCGACAGCGCCGCCCTTCAGGCCGAAAGCCTGGCGGTCCACATCGAGGCAGCGCGCCGCACCGGCCTGCCGCTGATCATCCATTCGCGCGATGCCGACGGCGACATGGCCCGCATCCTGGCGGACGAACACCGCGCGGGCGCGTTTTCCTGCGTGATGCATTGCTTCACCTCGGGCGCGGCCCTGGCGCGGACGGCGCTGGACCTCGGGTTCTACCTGTCGATCTCGGGGATCGCCGCCTTTCCGCGTTCCACCGACCTGCGCGCGATCTTCGCCGCAGCCCCCCTGGACCGCATCCTGGTCGAGACCGACAGCCCCTATCTTGCCCCGCCCCCGCATCGCGGCAAGCGCAACGAACCGGCCTATGCCGCGAAAACGGCCGCCATCCTGGCCGAAGCCCTTGGCATGGACTATCCGCAGTTCGCGGCGCGAACCTCGGCCAATTTCGACCGGCTGTTCCCGAAGGCCGCCCCATGATCCGCGCGACGATCCTGGGCTGCGGATCCTCGGGCGGCGTGCCCCGGCTGGGAAACCGCTGGGGCGCCTGCGATCCCGCTGAACCCAGGAACCGCCGCCGCCGCTGCTCGATGCTGGTGGAACGTCCCGGGCCGCGGGGCGTGACGCAGGTGCTGATCGACACCGGCCCCGACCTGGTGCCGCAGCTGCTGGACGCCGACGTGGCCACGCTGGACGCGGTGGTTTATACCCATCCCCATGCCGACCACATCCACGGCATCGACGACCTGCGGCAGGTGGCCTTCAACGCGGGCAGGCTGATCCCCGTCTGGGCCGACATTCCCACGTCCGAGCAACTGCTGGACCGCTTCGGCTACATCTTCAAAACCCCGCCCGGCAGCTACTACACGCCGATCTGCGACCTGCACCTGATCGACGGCCCCATCGCCGTGGACGGGCCCGGCGGCCCGGTCACGCTGATCCCCTTCCGCGTCCAGCACGGAGAGATCACCGCCCTGGGCCTGCGCATCGGCGGGCTGGTCTACCTGCCCGACGTGTCCGAGATCCCCCACCAGGCCTGGCCCCTGATCCACGGGGCCGAGGTCTTCGTCTGCGACGCCCTGCGCCCGCAGCCCCATCCCAGCCATGCCCATCTGGCCCGGGCGCTGGACTGGATCGCGCGGTCGGGATGCCCGCGCGGGGTGCTGACCAACATGCATATCGACATGGACTATGCCACCGTCGCGGCCACAACGCCCGACCACGTCGTTCCCGCCTTCGACGGCATGGTGATCGAGGCCACGGCCGAGACCCCCGACCACCCCGCCGCGCTATGAGCGCGCTGTTCAACATCATCGTTCCGGTCTTCCTGATCGTTGGCTTCGGCTATCTGGTGGCCTGGCGCGCCCTCTTCCGCGAAAGCGCGGTGGACGGGCTGATGGTCTTCGCCCAGAACTTCGCCGCGCCCACGCTGCTGTTCGCCTCCATGGCGCGGCTTGACCTGGGAACGGAGTTCCGCGCGGGCCTGCTGCTGCCCTTCTATGTCGGCGCCTTTTCCAGCTTCTTCATCGGCTGGGCGGGGGCACGCTTCGTTTTCCGCCGCCCGCCCGTGGATTGCGTCGCCATCGGCTTCACCTGCCTTTTTTCCAACAGCCTGCTGCTGGGCATCCCGATCACCGAGCGCGCTTATGGCCCGGACTCGCTGGCGGGCAACTGGGCGATCATCGCGATCCATTCGCCGCTGCTCTACACCTTCGGCATCACCTTCATGGAATTCACCCGCGCCCATGGCAGCGGCTTGTCCGTGGGCCGTGTCGCCCTTCGCGCGATGACGGGGGTGCTGCGGACGCCCCTTGTGATCGGCATCCTGGCGGGCATGACGATGAACGTGCTGCAACAGGCGGGCCTTGTCATGCCCGAGGGCTTCTGGGCCGCCGTGGACATGATCGCCGGTGCCGCCCTTCCCGCCGCGCTGTTCGGCCTGGGCGGCATCCTTTACCGCTACCGCCCGGAAGGGGACACGGGGGCCATCGCGATGTGCTGCGCCTGTTCGCTGCTGATCCATCCCGGCATCGTCTATGCCCTTGCCCGAATCACCGGCCTGGACGATGCGGGCTTGCGGTCCGCCGTCATGACAGCCGCCATGGCGCCGGGGGTCAACGCCTATCTGTTCGCGAACCTTTACGGCGCGGCCAAGCGCGTCGCCGCGACGACAGTGCTTGTCGGCACCGCCGTTTCGGTTCTGTCAATCTGGATGTGGCTGGCGATCCTGCCGTAGAGCCGCTTCTTCTTTGCCTAAATACCCTGCGGGGGTCTGGGGGCGCAAAGCCCCCAGCCTGTCACCTGGGCGTCACGCCCCGGATCCGCTCGGACCGCCGCCGCAGCAGTTCCACCGTGGTCAACAGCGCGATCGAGAAGATCACCAGCAGCGTCGCCACCGCGAGGATCGCGGGGCTGATCTGCTCGCGGATGCCGTTCCACATCTGCCGCGGGATGGTCTGCTGGTCCGGCCCGGCGATGAACAGCACCGCCACCACCTCGTCGAACGAGGTCACGAAGGCGAACAGCGCGCCCGAGATCACGCCCGGCAGGATCAGCGGCATGGTCACGCGAAAGAAGGTCGTGCGCGGATTGGCCCCCAGCGAGGCCGCCGCCCGGTTCAGCGACTGATCGAAGCCCACCAGCGTCGCCGTCACGGTGATGATCACAAAGGGAATGCCCAGCGTCGCGTGAGCCAGGATCACGCCCAGATAGGTGCCCGCCAGCCGCCCGCAATTCGTGGGCAGGCCAAAGACGCCCAGCAACTCGCAGGGATTCGAGTAGAAGAAGAACATCCCCGTCGCCGTGATGATCAGCGGCACGATCATGGGCGAGATCAGGATCGCCATGATCGCCCGGCGGAACGGCATCTCGGGGCGCGACAGGCCAAGCGCCGCCAGCGTCCCCAGCACCGTCGCCACGATGGTCGATGCCACCCCGATGATGATCGAGTTCTTCGCGGCCTTCACCCAGTTGGCGTTGTTCCAGGCGTCCGCCCAGAAGGCCCAGCCGGTCGCGTCCGGGTTCTGCATCCCGAAGGTCAGCAGGCTGCGATACCAGCGCAGGCTGTAGCCCTCGGGATCAAAGGACAGCATCCGGTCGGTGAAGGTGAAGTACGGCTCGGCGTTGAAGGACAGCGGGATGATCACTACGATGGGCGCGATCAGGAAAAAGAAGATCAGCCCGCAGATCACCAGATAGGCGTAATGCCAGATGCGCTCCAGGGGCGTTGCATAGGTCGGGACTGCCATGGATCACCCCAGCTTCAGGTTGTCGATGCCGACCATCCGGTCATACACCCAATAAAGCAGCAGAACCGCGCCCAGCAGCAGCGCCGCCAGGGCTGCGGCCATCGACCAGTTCAGCGTGTCGGTCATGTGCATCGCGATCATGTTGGAAATCAGCTGCCCCGACGATCCGCCGACCAGCGCGGGCGTGATGTAATAGCCCACGGCCAGGATGAACACCAGCAGCGCCCCCGCCCCAAGGCCCGGCAGCGTCTGCGGGAAATACACCCGGCGGAAGGCGGTCCAGCTTGTCGCGCCAAGGGACCGGGCGGCGCGGACATAGGACGGGTTGATGGTGCGCATCACGGAATACAAGGGCAGGATCATGAAGGGCAGCAGGATATGGGTCATGGCGATGATCGTGCCGGCCTGGTTGTAGATCATCTGCAACCGCCCGTCCGGCCCGATCACCCCCAGCCAGACCAGGATGTCGTTGATCACCCCCTGCTGTTGCAGCAGCACCATCCAGCTTGTGGTCCGCACCAGAAGCGAGGTCCAGAAGGGCAGCAGCACCAGGATCATCAGCAGGTTCGACTTGCGCATGGGCAATGTCGCCAGCAGATGCGCGATGGGAAAGCCCAGGACAAAGGTGATAAAGGTGATCACCAGCGACAGCCAGAAGGTGCGCATGAACAGCATCACATAAACCTGCTGGCGCTCCTCGACCTGCTGGATGCTGCCGTCGGCGCCGCGCTTGCGGTCCACGGCGGCCAGGTAGAAGTTGCCGGTCACGGGGTTGGAAGCCTCGCGCATGGCGGACCACAGGACGGGATCGCCCCAATCCTCGTTGATCTCCAGCAGCGCGTCCCGATAGGGCGGCTCGAGGCCCCGGCGGACCTGCCTGCCGGTCGAGGTGAACAGCGACCGCGTGCCCGGCACGTCGTAGTTGATGCGCGTGCCCACCACGCCAATGGTGCGCGCCTCGGCCGACGCTTGCAGGTCGGCGGCCAGCGCGGTCCAGGCGGCGTCGTCAGGCTCGGTTCCGCGCGGGTTGTCGGCGAACCATTGCGACAGTTGCGGCATATTGGCCGAAAAGCCGTCGTTGTAGAACGACCGCTGCAACATCTGCCCGATCGGCACCACGAAGGTGATCAGGATAAAGGCCAGCAGCGGCAGCACCAACAGAAAGGCGCGGCGCCGGGCCAGCGCCTGCGACCGGGCCAGGGCGCGCACCAGCGGCCTGCCGTCGGCGGTCCGCAAGCTGCCGTCGGTCAGGCCGGAAGCCGTTGTCGCAATGGCTGCGTGCGGATCGAGTGCGTTCGCCATGTCTTCCTCAAGGTATCGTTGGCCGCCGCCCCGCGGATGCCGGGCGGCGGCAGTCGTCATGTCAGGCGCCGGCCAGCCAGCTGTTGAAGCGTTCGGACAGTTCGGCGTCGTGATCGGCCCAGAAGGCCGCGTCGTTGACCAGGGCGCGTTCGGCGTTCTCGGGCGTCGTCGGCAGATAGGGCGCCATTTGCGTGGTGCCGTCCTTGTAGGTGCCGACGCTGGCCGCCGCCGATTTGCGCGGCGGGCCGTAGGCGATGTATTTCGACAGGTCGGCCTGCCGCGCGGGGTCCGAGGCGAAGGCGATGAACTGCATCGCCACGTCCTTGTTAGGCGCGTCCTTCGGCACCACCCAGTAATCCATGTCCAGGTTCACGCCGTCCCAGACAAAGGCGAAGGGCTTGCCTTCCGAAACGATGGCATCGAAGATCCGGCCGTTGTAGGCCAGGGTCATCGACACCTCCTTGTCGGCCAGAAGCTGCGGCGCCTGCGCGCCCGCTTCCCACCAGATCACCTCGTCCTTGATGCTGTCCAGCTTGGCGAAGGCGCGGTCCACGCCCTCGGGCGTCGAAAGCACCTCGTAAACCTGGTCGGGCGGCACGCCGTCGCCCAGCAAGGCGAATTCCAGCGCGTATTTCGGCCGCTTGATGATGCCGCGCTTGCCGGGGAACCTGTCGGTGTCGAAGAAATCCGCGACGGTCGCCGGCGCCGCGTCCGGGAACGCCTCGGTGTCATAGGCGATGACCGTGGACCACACCATGATCGCCGTCGCGCAGTCGTGCAGCGCCGAGGGAAGGTAATCCTCGGTCGCGGGCGTGCCGTCGGCGGCGGCGGGCAGGATCGCGGGGTCGATCGGCTCGATCAGGCCCTCGTCGCACAGGCGGATCACGTCCGACTGTTCGACATCATAAACATCGCTGGTGATATTGCCCGCCTCGACCTCGGCCTTCAACATGGCGGGGGGGTTGTCGTTGTCCACCATCGTCGTCTGGACGCCCGTCACGGCGGTGAAGGGCTTGACGAAAGCCTCGTTCACGGCGGCCCCGAAGGCGCCGCCATAGGTGGTGATGTTGATCGGCCCTTCCTGGGCCTGGGCCGCGGCCCCGGCCAAGGCCGCCAGCACCGTTCCTGCAATCAGTCGTCTGGTCATGGTCTGCTTTCCCGAACCCTTTGGGTGAAAAACGGCGCCACGTGCGGCGCCGCTCGATCAGGCACCGGCAAGCCAGCTGTTGAAGCGTTCGGACAGTTCGGCGTCGTGGTCGGCCCAGAACTCCGGATTGTCCACCACGGCGGAGGTCAGGTGGTCGGGATTGGTCGGCATGTGCGGGGCCATTTCGGTCGTGCCGTCCTTGTACATGCCCACCAGCGGGGCCGAGGACTGCCGCGCCGGGCCATAGGCGATGTATTTCGCCTGATCGGCCAAGGGCTGCGTGCCGGTGGCGAACTTGACGTATACCACGGCGGCTTCCGGGTTGGGGGCGTCCTTGGGCACGACAAAGGCGTTGATCTCCAGGTATTGCCCGTCCCAGATCACGTCGAAGGGCTTGCCCTCGCCCACCATCGCGTCGAAGATCCGGCCGTTGTAGACGGTGGTCATCACGACCTCTCCGTCGGCCAGCAGCTGCATCGGCTGCGCGCCCGCTTCCCACCAGATCACGTCGTTCTTGATGGTGTCCAGCTTGGCGAAGGCGCGGTCCACGCCCTCGGGGGTGGCCAGCGTGTCATAGATCTGGTCGGCCGGCACGCCGTCGGCGATCAGCGCCAGATACAGCGTCCGCTTGGGCGACTTGGGCAGGCCGCGCTTGCCGGGAAACTTCGCGGTGTCGAAGAAATCGGCCACGGTCGCTGGAGCCTCGCCCTGGAACTTCGTCTTGTCGTAGCCGATCACGGTGCCCCAGACGATGTTGCCCACGGCGCAGTCGGACAGCGATCCTTCGACGAAATCCTCCTCGGCGGGGGTGCCGTCGGCGCCTGCGGGCAGGTCGGCGGGATCGAATTCCATCAGCGCGCCTTCGTCGCACAGCCGGATCGCATCGGCCATCGCCAGGTCGAAGACATCGCCGGTGACGTTCCCCGCCTCGATCTGCGCCTTGAGCGGCGTGGCCGGGTCGTCGGCGGCGATCATGTTGGCCTTGATGCCGGTCGCCTCGGTGAAGGGCTTGTTGTAGGCCTCGACCTGGCTGACCTCGTAGGCGCCGCCCCAGGACACGACGTTGACCTCTTGCGCGGGGGCCGCGAAGGCCAGGCCGGCAAGGGCGGTGGATAGGACCAGAGTGGTTTTCACGTTATTCTTCTCCCGTTGGTGGTGGGGTCGTTGCCCCTTGTTCTTGGCCCGCTGTGGGCAAGGGGCGGGATGCGCCCGCCCCGGTCCGGTGGTCAGCCGGCCAGCCAGCTGTTGAACCGCTCGTTCAGTTCGGCGTCGTGATCGACCCAGAAGTCCAGGTTCGACGGCAGCGCATTGGTCATGTTCTCGGCGGTGGTGGGCAGGTTCGGACCCATGGGCACGTCGGTGCCCTCGACATTGCCGACCAGGGCCGCGGCCGACCGGCGCGGCGGGCCATAGCTGATGAACTCGGCCGCGCGGGCCTGCGGCGCGGGCGAGGTGGTCCAGGCCACGAACTTCATCGCGTCCTCCAGGTTGGCGGCGCCCTTCGGCACGACCCAGCCTTCCATTTCATAAACCTGGCCGTCCCAGATGATCTTGAAGGGCTTGCCTTCGCCCTGGGCGGCGTTGAAGATCCGCCCGTTGAAGGCGTAGGCCATCGTGACCTCGCCGTCGGCCAGCAGCTGCGGCGGCTGCGCGCCCGCTTCCCACCAGATCACGTCGTCCTTGATGGTTTCCAGCTTGGCAAAGGCGCGGTCCACGCCCTCGGGGGTCGCCAGCGTCTCGTAGACTTCGGCGGCCGGAACGCCGTCGGCCATCAGCGCCAGCTCCAGGTTGAACTTGGCGCCCTTGCGCATGGTGCGCTTGCCGGGGAACTTTTCCAGGTCGAAGAAATCCGCCGGGCTGGCGGGCTTGGCGTCCGGGAACTTACTGTCGTCATAGGCCAGAACCATCGAATAAACGTCGGTCGCGACAAAGCATTCCGTGACCGCGCCCTCGATGAAGTCCTCGGTGGCCGGGGTGCCGTCCTCGGCCGCGACCAGGATCGAGGGGTCGATGGTTTCCAGCAGCCCCTCGTCGCACAGCCGCACCGCGTCGGCATATTCGACGGATGCCACGTCGGTGGTGACATTGCCCGCCTCGACCATGGCCTTGATGGGCGTGGCCGGGTTGTCGGCATCGGCCATGTTCACCTTGATGCCCGTTTCGGCCTCAAAGGGTTTGGCATAGGCTTCCAGGTGGCTGTTGCCATAGGCCCCGCCCCAGGACAGCAGGTTCACATCGGCCAGCGCGGGAAAGGCGATCAGGCCAAGCGCGGTGGTCAGGGCAAGCGTTCGTTTCATCTATCACTCCAACTGCAAGGAACTGCGGCATTTGCCGTCGTTGATGGGCCGGGGCGCGGCCGTCACACCGGATCCAGGGCGCGGGCATCCGCCGGGTGCCAGCCGATCCTGATCTGCTGGCCCGGCTCCAGCCGCGTCTGGCCGATCGTGTTGCGCATCTTCATCACGAAGTCGTTGCTGCCCGCCACCTTGAGGCGCGCGCGAAGGATGTCGCCCATGTAGATCACGTCGCAAACCTCGGCCCCGATCATGTGCGCCCCCGGCGGCATCATCTCGGGCTTGAACTCGACCCGTTCGGGACGGATCGAGACCAGCGTCTTCTGGCCCTTGTCCTTGATGTTCACGGGCGTCGCGTCGATCAGCTCTCCCGTCGCCAGCCGCACAAGGGCCTTGTCGCCCGACAGCTCCTCGATGGTGCCGGGCAGCTTGTTGTTTTCGCCGATGAACTGGGCCACGAAGCTGTTTTCGGGGCGTTCGTAAAGGTCGGCGGGCGCGGCCAGCTGCTGGATGCGCCCGTCGTTGAACACGGCCACGCGGTCGGACATGGTCAAGGCCTCGCCCTGGTCGTGGGTCACGTAAACCACCGTAATCCCAAGGCTTTCATGCAAGTGCTTGATCTCGAACTGCATGTGTTCGCGCAGCTGCTTGTCCAGCGCGCCCAGGGGTTCGTCCATCAGCACCAGTTCGGGGTCGAAGACCAGGGCGCGGGCCAGCGCGATCCGCTGCTGCTGGCCGCCCGACAGCTGCGCGGGGCGGCGGTTGATGAACTTGCCCATCTGCACCATGTCCAGCGCGCGGGCGATGCGGCTTTCGCGTTCGGGTTTGGACATGCCACGGACTTCCAGCGGGAAGGACAGGTTCTCGCCCACGGTCATGTGCGGAAAAAGGGCATAGTTCTGGAACACCATGCCGATGCCCCGCTTGTGCGGGGGCACCTGGTTGATGGGGCGCCCGGCCAGCCGGATCTCGCCATGAGTCGCGGTCTCGAAGCCGGCAAGCATCATCAGGCAGGTCGTCTTGCCCGAACCCGACGGCCCGAGCATGGTCAGGAACTCTCCCTTGCCGATGGACAGGTTCAGGTCTTTGACGACAAGCGTCTGTCCGTCATAGCTTTTCTGCACATGTTCAAAGGCGACGAAGCTATCGCCGCGGCGGTCGTCCAGCAAAAGGCGCTCTCCCCGTGTTCTGTTTCTTGATCAGCGCATCAACAGGTTAAGCAGCGCCTTGCCGCGGGCGCAACACCGTTTGCGACATTTCTTCGCCACCAAAGGTCGCTAACATGCATCGGCCCGGGCTGCCCGGCGAACAGGCAGTCCCGCCGCAAGGGCAGGCAAACGTCCCGGCCATGCGGGGCTTGTGCCTTTGCACCCCTGCCGCTAGCGTCGCGGCCAGTCCGAATCCCGCGGTCCGACCCGCGGTCCGAATGCCGTTCACGACCACACGAAAGGCCGCCCATGCTTGACGCCGCCCTGCTGTTCTTCGCCGGGCTGCTTGGCGGAATGCTGAACGCGGTGGCCGGCGGCGGCACATTCATCACCTTTCCGACCCTTGTGTTCCTGGGCATCCCGCCCGTCGCCGCCAATGCCACCACGACCGTGGCCGCGCTGCCGGGCTATCTGGCCTCGGCGATCGGGTTCCGCGACGACATCCGCGCCATCCACGACGCGCCCTTTCCGAAGCTGACGGCCTGGACGATGATCGGCGGGGCCATCGGCAGCGGGCTGCTGCTGGTCAGTTCGAACGAGGCCTTTTCGGTCCTGGTGCCGTTTCTGCTGCTGGCCGCGACGCTGGTCTTTTCCTTTGCCGACGACGTGCGGCGGATGGCGTCCCGCTGGCGGTCGGCGGTTGTGCCTTTCGGCCTGGGCATCCTGATGCCGGTCGCGATCTACGGCGGCTATTTCAACGGCGGCCTGGGCATCGTGCTGCTGGCGATGTTCGCGATGTGGGGCATGACCGACCTGCACCAGATGAACGGGCTGAAATGCTGGTTGTCCTTCGCGCTGTCCATCGTGGCCTTTGCGGTCTTCGCGGCAGGCGGCGCGGTCGCCTGGGGACCGGCGGCGATCATGGGGGCTTGCACCATCACCGGCGGCTATGCCGGGGCGCCCGTGGCCCGGCGTATCCCGCGCCCCGCCCTGCGCATGCTGATCGCCGTGATCGGCCTGGGCATGACCGCGATCTTCTTCCGGCGTCTCATTCAAGGAGCATGAACATGAGCGACATCAAGCGTATCGAAACCGGCCCCCGCATGAGCCAGGCGGTGGTCGCGAACGGCATCGTCTGGCTGGCGGGCCAGGTGGGCGAGCCGGGGGCCTCGGTCGCCGACCAGACCCGCGTGGTGCTGGAACAGGTGGACCGCCTGCTGGCCGAGGCGGGAACCGACAAGACCCGCATCGTGTCCGCCCAGGTGTGGCTGGCCGACATGGCCGATTTCGCGGAAATGAACGCCGTCTGGGACCGGTGGGCGCCGCAGGGCCACACCCCCGCCCGCGCGACCGGCGAGGCGAAGCTGGCGACGCCGGACTACAAGGTCGAGGTGATCGTCACCGCGGTGCTGTAACCGCGCGCAACACGGACCGGGCGGCGCGCAGGCCCGGCGCCTCGCCTCCCTTGCCCAGCCGGTCCATGGTCAGATCCATCGCGTCCAGCTGGGCCTGCCGGGCGGCGGGATCGTCCAGCAGCCTTCGCAACGCCCCTGCCATAGGCGCGGGCTGGCAATCGCGGCCCAGGAACTCGGGCACCGCGCGGGTCTCGCTGACAAGATTGACCAGCGTCACCGTGTCGGTCTTCAGCAGCATCCCGACCAGAATCCGGCTGAGCGGCGCCATGTCGTAGCCGATCACCATCGGCACCCGGTTCGCCGCCAGGTCCAGACTGACGGTCCCGGAGGCGGCCAGCGCCAGATCCGCCGCCGCGAAGGCCGCGCGCTTCTGGTCGGCATCCTCGACGATCAGGGGCCGGGCGGGCCACTGCGCGGTCAGGTGCCTGACCTGACCGGCCACGCCCGGCACGGTCGGCAGCACCACCTGCATGTCGGGCGCGTGATGGCGCAGCTCGGCCAGCGCCTGCCCAAACCGAGGCAGCAGCCGCGCCACCTCACCCCCGCGCGATCCGGGCAGGCACAGGACCACGGGGCTTTCGGGCGCGATGCCGTGGCCCGCGCGGAACAAGGCGGCCTCGTCGGGACCGGCCACCTGAGCGGCGGCAATGGGATGGCCGACGAAATCGCAGCTCATGCCCGCCTCCCGCATCAAGGGCGGCTCGAAGGGCAGGATCGCCAGCACGTGATCGACCACGGCGGCCATCTTCGCCGCCCGCCCCGGCCGCCAGGCCCAGACCGAGGGGGCGACATAATGGATGATCCGCAGGTCCGGCCGCTGCGCCCGCGCCGCGCGGGCCACGCGCAGGCAGAAATCGGGACTGTCGATGCCGATCAGGACGGCGGGGTTTTCGGCAATGACGCGGCTTGCCGTTTCCGCGATGCGGCGTTTCAGATGGCGATACCTGGGCAGCACCTCCCAGATGCCCATCACGCTCAGCTCCGCCATGGGAAACAGGCTGTCCAGGCCCTGCGCGGTCATCGCCTCGCCGCCGATGCCGACGAACCGGGCGTCCGGCAGAAGCTCGCGCAGCCCCCCCATCAGCGCCGCGCCCAGCTGGTCGCCCGAGGGTTCGCCCGCGATCAGAAAGATCTTCATGCGCCGCGCTCCGCTGCCGATGTGCCTTGGGTATTTATGCAAAGAAGAAGCCGGTTTCTTCTTTGTCTAAATACCCGAAAGCGGCATTGCCCACAAAAACAAGCCCGCCGCTTCCGCGCGACGAACGGCCTCGTCCCGGTCCAGCAGGATCACGCCGCCCGCCTGCCAGGCAATCCCCGCCAATCCGGCGGCGGCGGCTTGGGTGACGCTGTCGGGACCAAGCGTCGGCAGGTCGATGCGCATGTCCTGGCCGGGTTTCGGCGCCTTCCAGAACACGCCCTTTGCACCATTCGGGTTGGGCCGCAGCCCCGCATGGCGGGCCGCGAAGTCCAGCATGGCGGCGGTGCCGGGCAGCGTCTCGATGGCAAGACACTGGCCCTGCACCACCACGACCCCCTGCCCCACGTCCAGCGGTCCCAGCGTTTGCAGGATCAGCGCCGCCCGAGCCGCATCGCGCCGGTCGGCGGCGGACGGCTCTCCCGCCAGCACGCCTTCGCCGGGGATCAGACCGGGCGCAACCTCGGCAACCGAGGCGATGACCAGCCCATGTTCCTGGAACACGTCCAGCACCGCGCGCAGCGCGCCGTCGTCGCCCGATTGCATCGCCGCCATGATGCGCGGCACCAGTTGCGCCGTGCGGTTGTCGAACAGTTCCGGGTCCAGGCGCGGGCGGCGGATCGCGCCCGCGAAAACGACGCGCGACACGTCCTGGTCGATCAGGCTGTCCAGAAACGGAACCAGCCGCTCCAGCCGGAAAGGCTGCGCCTCGACACCCTCGGGCGCGAAGCCGTCCAGGGCATAAACCAGCGGCGCGTCCAGCGCGGCGACGACGGCGGGGGCCAGCGCGCCCTGGCCCGCGATGATGGCGGTGCGGGTCATGCGGGCTTGGGGGTCAGGAAGCTGCGGTCGGAGGGGCCCAGGATGAAGTCCAGCACGTCGCGGACCATCGCGCCGGTCTCGGCCTGGGCCAGATGGCGGGCGGTGTCGCGGAAACTGCCGGTGCCCAGCCGGTCCAGCATCTCGCGCAACTCGTGGATGTCGGCCCGGCTGGCCCCCCGGCGCTTGAGGCCCACGAGGTTCAGCCCGTCCAGATGCCCGCGCGGTCCCTGCACGAGGCCGTAAGGGATCACGTCCGCCGTCACCATCGTCACCGCGCCGATCATCGCGCCGCGCCCGATGCGGACCCATTGGTGGACGCCGGACAGCCCGCCGATGATCACGTCGTCGTCCAGATGGCAATGTCCGGCCAGGGATGCGTTGTTGACCAGGATCACCCGGTCGCCCAGCCGGCAGTCGTGGCCCACATGGCAGCCCGCCATGAACAGCCCGTCGTCGCCGATGCGGGTGACGCCGCCGCCGCCCTCGGTTCCCGGGTTCATGGTGACGTATTCGCGGATGCGGTTGCGCGCGCCGATCTCCAGCCGCACGTCCTCGCCCTTGAACTTCAGATCCTGGGGCACCTCGCCGATGGAGGCAAAGGGAAAGATCGTCGTGCCTTCGCCGACCGCGGTGTCCCCGGCAACGGCGACATGGGACTTCAGCACCACCCCGTCGGCCAGCCGCACCCGGGGGCCGACCACGCAAAACGGCCCGATCCGAACGCCCGCGCCGATCCGCGCGCCGCTTTCGATCACGGCGGTGGGGTGGATCAGGCTGTCAGACATCGGCCTTGAGCGCCATCATTGCGGTGAATTCGGCGGATGCGCATAGCTGGCCGTCCACAAGGGCCCGGCCCTCGAACTTCCAGATCTTGCCGCCGCCCCGCAGAGCCTTGCAATGCAGCTCCAGCACGTCGCCGGGCACCACCATGCGGCGGAACTTGCACTTGTCGATGCCCATGAAATAGGTCGCCAGGGGCTTGTCGATGATGTTCATGCTGACGCCCACGATCACGGCCGCCGTCTGGGCCATCGCCTCGACGATGGTGACGCCGGGCATGACGGGTTCCTCGGGGAAATGGCCCTGGAAATGCGGCTCGTTGCAGGTGACCATCTTGATGCCCACGCCGCCTTCGTTCGGCACGATGTCGCGCACGCGGTCGATGAACAGGAACGGGTACCGGTGCGGGATGATGCGCTTGATCAGCGACAGGTCGGCCTCGGTGTAAGGGGCGGGGGCGCGCGTTTCTTCGGCCATGAGCGTTCCTTCGGGACGTTTTTTTCCGGTTAGCAACGCGCTAGGCCGTTGGCAAGCCGATCAGGCGGCTCCGGCCCCGGCTCTCGGCGCCCCTCCGCTGCCGCGCCCGGCGCGTCCTTCGCGCAGCCAGCCGGTCAGGATCAGGCCCCCGACCAGCAAAAGCCAGGCCCAGCCCGGCAGCAGCGGCCTGCGCTCCAGCCCGGTGACCGAGGCGGCCTCGCGCGGGGTGATCGCGATCCAGTCGCCCAGGCCCGCGCGGCCATGCGCGATCCGGCCGGGCGCCACGGTGCGCAGGTCGGGCACCCCGTCCGACAAGGCCGCCACGCCTCCGCCCGTCGCCGCGAGCAGGGGCGCCAGGGGCGCGGCGTCGGCCACCGTCTGCTCGAATTCCCGCGGCGCGGCGGGGCCAAGCGCCAGCACCCGGCGCAGGTCGCCGTCGGCCAGCCGGTAAAGCCCCGGTTCGGGCGCGGTCCAGTCGGCGGCGAAGCGGCCCGGCCCGGCCTCGGTCAGCGGAACCTCCTCGGTTCCGCCATCGGGGCGGGTGACGATCAGCGGCCCGGCAGCGTCGGACATGGTGCGGCGCGTGAAGCGGACGGACAGGTCGCCCGACACGTCGGCCAGCAGCGCCTCCTCCTCGAGTTCGGGTTCCTTCATCGACCAGTGCGCGATGCGGCGCAGCAGTTCCAGTTGCGGCCCGCCGCCCTCGAAGCCGCGCCCCCAGAGCCACACCTGGTCCGAGGTGAGCAGCGCCACCCGCCCCTCGCCCACGCGGTCGAGGATCAGCAGCGGCTGGTCGTCCACCCCGGTCATCGCCACCTGCGCGCCGGGATCGGGCGTCACCGTCGCCATGCGCAGCCAGCGGCCCCAGGTCGGATCCCCGCCCTCGCCCTCGCCACCCGGCAGCCCGGCGGTGACGGGATGGCGCCGGCCTTCCTCGGTCAGGCGCGGCCGATAGGGTTCCTCGAGCACCTGGCCGTTCGGGCGCGCGGGCAGGATGCGGCCCAGGGGCGAAAGATACAGGCTTTCGACCCCCGCCATCTCCGGTCCCGCCGAAACCAGGATCGCCCCGCCGCCTTCGACATAGCTGGCGATGTTGGCATAATAGTCCGGCGGCAGGATGCCCCGCACGCTGTAGCGGTCGAAGATGATCAGGTCGAAATCCTCGATCCGCTCCATGAACAGTTCCTGGGTCGGAAAGGCGATCAGCGACAGTTCGTTGACCGGCACGCCGTCGGACTTGTCGGGCGGGCGCAGGATGGTGAAGTGGATCAGATCCACCGCTGCATCCGATTTCAGCAGGTTGCGCCAGGTTCGTTCGCCCGCGTGCGGCTCGCCCGAGACCAGCAGAACGCGCAGCCGGTCGCGCACGCCGTTGATGCTGATGGCGGCGGCGTTGTTGCGGTCGGTCAGCTCGCCGTTTCCCGGCTGGTCGACGGCGGGCGCATCAAAGGCGATCTGCACGACGTTCTGGCCCGCGTGATCCAGGGTCAGGGGCAGGCTGATCGGCTGGCCGAGAGGCACGGCCACCACCTGCTCGTCCTCTCCGTCCAGCGACAAACGCAGGTTGACGGACCCGGTCTGCGCCTCGGGGGGGACGGCGCCCTGGTCCTCGACCCGAAGGCGGATCGTGATCTCCTGGTCGATCAGCCCGAAGGCGGGGGCTTCCTCGATCACAAGACGGCGGTCCCAGTCCTGAGGGCGGCCGGTCAGCAGGACATGAACCGGGGCGGGAACCGAGGCGGGCAGCATGGCCGGGTCGTGCAGACGCCCGTCGGTGACGGCGATGACGCCCGCCAGCCGGGTTTCGGGTTCGGCGGCGATGGCGCGGGCCATTTCCGTCGCCAGCAGGGTGCCGTCGGCGTTGTCGCCCACCGTGACGCGGCGCAGTTCGGTGTTGGGCAGCGCGGCGATCTGGCGGGTCAGGGCATCGACGGCCCCGTCGGCCTGCGCGCCGCGTTCGGGCAGCGTCTGGCTGGCGGAGCGGTCGTCGATCAGGATCACGATGTCCGACAGCCCCGTGCGGCTGCCGATCTCGAGCGCGGGTCCGGCCAGGGCCAGGGCCGCCGCCAGCCCGGCCAGCCCCCGCCACGCCCAGCCGCGCAAGCCGCGCCACAGCGCGAAGCCCGCTACCAGCAGCGCAAGAACGGCAAGCGCGGCAATGGCCCACCATGGCAGCAAGGGGTCAAAGCGAAGCTGCGTCATCGGCCAGTTCATGGGCCCAGCGTCTCCTCGATCCGCATCCGGTCCAGCAGGGCGGGCACATGCACCTGGTCGGATTTGTAGTTGCCGGTCAGCACATACATCATCAGATTCACGCCGAAGCGGAAGGCCAGCTCGCGCTGCTGCTCGCCTTCCCATCCCCGGCCGATGGGATAGGCGGGAAAGCCGTTCTCGTCCACGGCCCAGGCCTCGGCCCAGGAATTGCCGCCGATCACGACAGGGCTGACGCCGTCGTTCAACTGCCGGAAGGGCACGCCCTCGGCGGCCTCGGCGCCTGCGGGGGGCGCTTCCAGCCAGACGGGATTGCCCTGCCAGCGGCCGGGAAAGTCGGCCAGCAGATAAAAGCTGCGGGTCAGCACGTGATCGGCGGGGATCGGCGACAGCGGCGGGATGTCCAGGGGCGAGGCCAAGGCCTGCAAGGCCTGCGACATGTCCGGCCCCCCCACGCCCGCGACATCGCCGTCGCGCGTGTCGAACAGGATCATCCCGCCCGAGCGCATGAAGTGGTTGAGCCGAACATAGGCCTGCGGCGAGGGCGCGGGCTGCGTGTCGGTGATCGGCCAGTAAAGCATCGTCAGCATCGACAGGTCGTCGTTGTCCAGTTCGATGGCGACAGGTTCGCCCGGCTCGACCGAGGTGCGCTGCGCCAGCACCATCGAAAGGCCCCGCAAGCCTTCGCGGGACGCCACGTCCACGCGGTCGTCTCCGGTCACGACATAGGCCAGCGCGACCTCGTTGGCGGCGCGGACCAGTTCGGGGTCCAGATCCGGCGCGGCATCCTGCGCGGCGGCGGGCGGCACGGGCTGGACCAGCAGCGCCAGCAGCACGGCCGCGGCGACGCGCCCGCCCCGCACCAAGGCGGCCGAGCCTATGGCGTCAAGCGCCAGGATCAGCGCGGCCAGGGCCAGAAGCGGCCCCTTGAGGTCGCGCCCGCCCGTGGTTCCCGTTGTCTCGACGGTCGCGCCGGGCCAGTCGGCCAGCGCCAGCGGCCCGCCCGCGTTCAGCGCCATCCGCCGCTGGCCTGCGGCATAGATGCCTGCCGGGCGGTCGGGGCCGGGGCCAAGCGCCAGGTCGGCGGCGGCCACCGGCGCCATCCCTTCGGCGGGCGAGGCGCGGCCAAAGCCGTCCAGCACGGTTTCGGCCGTCCAGAACGGCTGGTCGCGGTCGTCCGCCTGCGTCTCGGCCGGGGACACGCGGGCGGTCTCGACCAGACGGTTCAGCATGTCCACGAACAGGCCCGAGATCGGCAGGTTCGACCATTCGGCATTGGCGGTGACGTGGAACAGCACCACCTGTCCCTGCCCCGCCCGGGCGCGCGTGACCAGCGGCGTGTTGTCCGACAGCGAGGCCAGCGTCTTGTCGGCCAGATCGGGCGCGGGCTGCGCCATCAGCTGCGCGCGGACCGCCACGTCCCCGGGCGGGGTCAGGCCCGCGAAGACGCCATCCGCCGCAAAGGGCAGAACGGCGCGGGGATCGCCCCAGGACAGCGCGCCGCCGATGTCGCGCCCGCCCTGGCGCAGGGCCACGGGAAGCAACGGTTCGTCCTGCAAATCCTCGAACGCGGCCATGCGCGGCCCGGCAAAGCGGATCAGCAGCCCGCCGTCGTTCACCCATTCCGTCAGATCTTCCGCCTCGGCCAGATCGACCTGATCGGCCAGCACGATCACGTCGGGCGCGCTGTTCAGCACGTCGCCCAGGCCCCCCTCGACCAGATCGGTCGTGGGCGCCAGGGCGCGGCGCAGGTAATGGAGCTGCGACAGCAGCTCCTGCCCCTCGGCCTGGCGGTCGGCATCGCCGACAAGGCCCACCTTGCGGCGCTTCACCCGGTCGTCGGCCAGAACCACCGCCCCGGCATGGGCCTCGGCTTCCACCTGGAAGCGGGTGATGCGGTTGCGCAGCTCCGGCGGCAGGTCGATGGCCACGGGGCGGGTGCTGATCCCGGCGGCGGCGGCGGCATCGCCGGGGGTCAGGCGGGCCAGTTCGCGTTCGACGCCCTGCGGATCGGGGCCGATGGCCAGGATCGCGGGCGCGGCGTCGTCCATCGCCGCCAGCGTCAGCGAGGGCGTGTCGCCCGCATGGAGCGACAGCGACCGGACGGCGCGGGCCGGGGGAACAACGGCCACGGTTCCGCGATCCGTCAGCGCGGACAGCCAGGCGGCGCGGTTCGGGTGGTCAAGCCCGTCCGCCATCCACAGCGTCTCGAGCGGGCCTTCGGGCGCGGCGGCCAGGACTGCGGCGGGATCGGCGGGCAGGCCGGTGGCCCAGGGCGCGGGTTGGGCCGCGCGCAAGCCGGCCAGCAGGCTGTCGGCGGGGGCAAAGGCCAAGGCGCCCGGTGTGCGCCCGTCGGCCAGCAGCAAGGCGGCGGGGCGCCCCTCGGCCGCGGCATCCGACAGCGCGGCCTCGGCCCGGGTCAGCCGGGCGGGCCAGTCGGGCGCGGCGGACCAGCCGGCGTCCAGCACCACCAGCAGCGGGCCGGTCTGGCCGGATGCCACGGCCGGCTTCCAGCTCGGCCCGGCAAATCCCAGGATCAGCGCTGCCACGGCGGCCAGGCGCAGCAGCAGCAGCCAAGGGGGCGTGCGCCGGGCGACCGGCACCCGGTCCACCAGCCCGCGCAGCAACGCCACGCCGGGAAACGCCACAAGGCGCGGCGCGGGCGGCATGGCGCGCAGGATCACCCACAGCACGGGCAGCGCGATCAGCGCCGTCAGCACCCAGGGGGCCGCGAAGCCTATGGGACCAAGAATCAACATCAGCCTGCAAGCACCTGATAAAGCCAGCTTAACGCGACGGCGGGCGGATGGCCGGTGTTGTGGAGGCCGAAATGCCAGCCCGCCTCGGCCGCCCGGCGGCGCAGCCAGTCGCGCCGTTCGGCCAGGCGCGCCAGATAGGCCTCTCGCAGGCCGCCCGCATCGCGGCTGTCATGGCGGATCGCGCCCGAAAGGGACCGGAACAGGACCGCGCCGTCATAAGGAAAGACTTCCTCGTCGGGATCCAGAACCTGCATCAGGACGCCGGTTACGCCCAAGCCCGCCGCGCGGGCCAGCAAGACCTCGACCCAGGCCGGGTCGTCCAGGAAATCCGACAGGACCACCAGCCGCTGGTTCGGGCGCAGATGGTCGGCCGAGGGTGCGTCGTCGTCGCGCTTGCCCGGGCCGCGCGCCACGATCTGCTCGGCCAGACGGTCGGCCTGGATGCGCCCCGCGCGGGCGGGCTGGCCCAGCAGGCCCACCTTCTCGCCCCCGCGCAGCAGCACCATCGCCAGGGCCAGCGCCAGCAGATGCGCGCGGTCCGCCTTGGCCGGACGGTCCGGGCCGCCGGCATAGCCCATCCCCTGCCCGGCCGAGATCCACAGCCCCACCGCCTGCGCGGTCTGCGCCTCGCGGTCGCGGACGAACTGCGCATCCGACCGGGCCGACCGGCGCCAGTCGATGGCCCGGGCCGAATCGCCCTGGGCGGCGGGACGGTATTGCCAGAAATCCTCGCCCGGGCCGCCGCGCCGCAGGCCGTGGGCGCCGGGCGCGACCATGGCCGCCAGCCGCTCGGCCGACAGGATCAGCGCGGGCAGATGCGCGCTTGCCGATTGCGCCCCTGAACGGAGATGGGCGGCGCGGAACTCGGCGGGGCTTCGGGTCAAGGCATCCTCATGCGGCCTGGCTTCTGCCGAAGCGGCCGTCCAGAAGGCGGGCGATCACGCCGTCCACGGTTTCCCCCCGGGCGCGGGCGGCAAAGGACAACGCCATGCGGTGGCGCAGGACGGGGGCGGCCATGGCCTCGACATCCTCCAGCGTCGGCGCGAAACGGCCGTTCAGCACGGCGCGGGCCCGCGTGACCAGCATCAGGGCCTGCGCGGCGCGCGGCCCCGGTCCCCAGACCAGCGCGTCGCCGATAAAGCCCGCCTGCTCGGCGGCGCCGGGGCGGCAGGCCCGGACCAGATCCAGGATCGCCTCGACCACGCCCTCGCCCACCGGCATCTGGCGGATCAGGCGCTGCGCGGCGATCAGGCTTTCGGCGTCAAAGGCCGCATGGGCGCGCGCGTCCTCGACCCCCGTGGTGGCCAGCAGGATCGCGCGCTCGGTGTCGCGGTCGGGATAGTCCACGTCGATCTGGAGAAGGAAGCGGTCAAGCTGCGCCTCGGGCAGAGGATAGGTGCCTTCCTGCTCGATGGGGTTCTGGGTGGCAAGAACATGGAACGGGCGGCCCAGGGCGCGATGCTGGCCGCTGATCGTGACCTCGCGTTCCTGCATGGCTTGCAGCAGCGCCGACTGGGTGCGGGGCGAGGCGCGGTTGATCTCGTCCGCCATCAGAAGCTGGGTGAAGACCGGCCCTTCGATAAAGCGGAAGGCGCGGCTGCCGTCGGGCAGCACGTCCAGAACCTCGGATCCCAGGATGTCGGCGGGCATCAGGTCGGGGGTGAACTGGATGCGCTGGCTGCCAAGGCCCAGAACCGTGGACAGCGTGTCGACCAGCATGGTCTTGCCCAGCCCCGGCTGGCCCACCAGCAGCGCATGGCCGCCGGACAGGATCGCGGCCAGAACCTGCTCGACCACAAGGTGCTGGCCCACGAAGCGGCGCTCGATGCTGGCGCGGGCGTCGGCCAAGTCCTGCGCAAGCTGTTCGACCTGGGTAACCAGAATCTCATCCGAAGCCATGACAATGCTCCTTCGCTGCTTTAGACCGACCATAAGAGGATATGCGAAAGGCGACTACAGGGAATGGCAGATCGCGGTGACAAAGCTGTGAGCGCCGAAGGCATTGCCGCCGCCGCCGGAAAGGCGTCCCGGGGCGGGCCCGCGCCGGTGCATCTGTGGAACCCGCCCTTCTGCGGCGACCTGGACATGGAGATCCGCGCCGACGGCACCTGGTTCTATCAGGGCACGCCCATCGGGCGCCCGGCCATGGTGCGGCTGTTTTCCACCATCCTGAAGCGCGAAGGGGACCGTTTCTTCCTGGTCACGCCGGTGGAAAAGGTGGGCATCCGCGTCGTGGATGCGCCTTTCCTGGCCGTCGACGCCGAGATCGGGCCAGACGCCGTGACCTTCACCACCAATGTCGGCGACCGGGTGACGGCGGGGCCGGACAACCCGATCACGCTGCGCGGCACCGTTGACGAGCCCCGCCCCTATGTCCACGTCCGCGCCGGGCTGGAGGCGCTGATCGACCGCAAGACCTTTTACCGCCTGGCCGATGCCGCGACCCTTGAAGGGGGCCGCAGCGGCATCCGCTCGGGCGGCGCCTTCTTCCCGCTGGAGCCCTGATGCCCCGTTTCGCCGCCAACCTGACGATGCTGTTCACCGAGCTGCCCATGATGGAGCGATTCGCGGCCGCCGCCGCCGCGGGCTTCCAGGGGGTCGAGATCCTGTTTCCCTATGACATCGCGGCGCGCGACCTGTCCCGGACGGCCATCGCGGCGGGGCTGGACTTCGTGCTGATGAACACGCCGCCCCCGAACTGGACGGGCGGCGCGCGCGGCTTTGCCGCCGAGCTGGGGCGCGAGGAACGGTTCCGCAGCGACTTCGACCGGGCGCTGCGCTTTGCCAGCGTGCTGCGGCCGCGCCACATCCACATCATGGCGGGCTATGCCCAGGGGCCCGAGGCGCGCGACACCTTCGCCCGCAACCTCCGCTGGGCGGCCGACCGCGCCCCCCATGTCGGCCTGACCATCGAGCCGCTGAACCCGGCGGACCAGCCCGGATATTTCCTGGCCGACTTCGACCTGGCGGCCGAGCTGATCGCCGAGATCGGCGCACCGAATCTGGGCCTGCAATTCGACACCTATCACGCCCATCGGATCACCGGCGACGCCATGGCGGTCTGGCGCAGGCACGCGGGCATCACCCGCCATGTCCAGATCGGCGGGGTGCCCGGGCGGCACGAGCCGGTGGGCGGGACGTTCGACTTTCCGGGCTTCTTCGCGGCGCTGGACCGATCGGGCTACAAGGGTTGGGTCAGCGCGGAATACAACCCCGCCTCGCTGACGGCCGAGGGACTGGGCTGGCTGCCGCAGCCCTGACCGGGACCGGTGCGAACGGTGGAACCCAAAGCAGATCAAATTGTTGAACCGACAATCCCGTGATGGGACATCCGTCCGGCCGCCGCTTCCTTCGACGCGCGTGGCACTCAACAGCAAGGAGCGTTGCCATGAACTCGATCATCTACATCGTCGGCCTGGTCGTCATCGTCCTGTTCATCCTGTCCTTCCTGGGACTGCGCTAAGCGCCCGCCCGCGGCGCGGCCCCGGCCTGCGCCGCGATTGCGTCTGGCCTTTTCGGCGCGTTTTCGATAGGGCGACCGCGAATTGAAAAGGGTCGTTCATGGATATCCGCAACATCGCCATCATTGCTCACGTTGACCACGGCAAGACGACGCTGGTCGACCAGCTGTTGCGCCAGTCCGGGGCCTTCCGCGAAAACCAGGCCGTCGCCGAACGGGCGATGGACAGCAACGACATCGAACGCGAACGCGGCATCACCATCCTGGCCAAGGCGACCTCGGTCGAATGGAAGGGCACTCGGATCAACATCGTGGACACGCCCGGCCATGCCGATTTCGGCGGCGAGGTGGAGCGCATCCTGTCCATGGTCGATGGCGTCTGCCTGCTGGTCGATGCCGCCGAAGGGCCGATGCCGCAAACGAAGTTCGTGACCTCGAAGGCGCTGGCGCTTGGCCTGCGGCCCATCGTGGTGCTGAACAAGGTGGACAAGCCCGCGGCCGAACCCGACAACGCGCTGAACGACGTGTTCGACCTGTTCGCCAACCTGGGCGCCAACGACGAGCAGCTTGATTTTCCGCATGTTTATGCAAGCGGCATTGGCGGTTGGGCGGACAAGACGCTGGACGGCCCGCGCAAGGACATGGGGGCGCTGTTCGACCTGATCCTAAGCCACGTCCAGCCGCCCAAGCAGATCGCCCGCACGGACGAGCCGTTCCAGATGCTGGCGACCACCCTGTCCGCCGATCCCTTCCTGGGCCGGCTTCTGACCGGCCGGGTCGAGGCGGGCCGCGCCAAGGCGGGCGACACCGTCAAGGCCCTGTCCCGCGACGGCGAGCGGATCGAGCAGTTCCGCATCAGCAAGGTGCTGGCCTTCCGCGGCCTGACCCAGACCCCCATCGACGAGGCGCAGGCCGGCGACATCGTGACCCTGGCCGGCATGTCCAAGGCCACCGTCGCCGACACCATCTGCGCGCTGGAGGTGGACACCGCCCTGCCCGCGCAGCCCATCGACCCGCCCACCATCAGCGTGACCTTCGGCATCAACGACAGCCCCCTGGCCGGCCAGGACGGCAAGAAGGTCCAGTCCCGCGTCATCCGCGAGCGCCTGATGCGCGAGGCCGAGGTGAACGTGGCGATCAAGGTCGAGGACACGCCGGGCGGCGACGCCTTTGTGGTCTCGGGGCGCGGCGAATTGCAGATGGGCGTGCTGATCGAGAACATGCGCCGCGAAGGGTTCGAGCTGTCGATCAGCCGCCCCCGGGTGATCTTCCGCGAGGAGGACGGCCAGCGGCTCGAGCCGGTCGAGGAGGTCATCATCGACGTGGATGACGACTATACCGGCGTGGTCATCGAAAAGCTGACGGGGGAACGCAAGGGCGACATGGTGGACATGCGGCCCGCCGGCCACGGCAAGACGCGGATCGTGGCCCATGTGCCGTCGCGCGGGCTGATCGGGTACCACGGCGAATTCATGAACGACACGCGCGGCAACGGCGTGCTGAACCGCATCTTCCACGGCTGGGCACCCTACAAGGGCGCCATCCAGGGCCGCCGCCAGGGCGTGCTGATCAGCATGGAGGACGGCGTATCCGTGGCCTATGCGCTGTGGAACCTGGAAGACCGGGGCAAGATGTTCATCGGCGCGCAGGAACAGCTTTATCAGGGCATGATCATCGGCGAACACAGCCGCGACAACGACCTGGAAGTGAACCCGCTCAAGGGCAAGAAGCTGACCAACGTGCGCGCCTCGGGAACGGACGAGGCCGTGCGCCTGACCCCTCCGGTCCGCATGTCGCTGGAGGAGGCCATCGCCTATATCAACGACGACGAACTGGTCGAGGTCACGCCCAAGAACATCCGCCTGCGCAAGCGCCACCTGGATCCCCACGAGCGCAAGCGCCAGGCGCGCGCGGAAGGCTGACAAGCCTTACCCAGCGTCAATCTGTCGTTTTAGCGAAGTTCGCAGCCGCCGGGCGCCGTGATACCGTTTGTCGAGGAACCCGTTCCGGGGATCAACGGCAATGTTCATGGTCAAGGGTCATCCAGTCCCGCCGGAGGTTGCGAAAACGGCGGCCCTGCATTCGTCCGCACCTGTTATCGGCGATTGCGGGCTGCCACACGGAACTGGGCCACGGAAGAACGGTTCATCTTGCGGGGGGAATGGGTGTCATGCCGCACCGTTTGCCCGGCCATGAGCCCTGCCATACGGGAACGGAGCATGAGCAAGCACGACGACATCATGAAGGGACTTGGCCTCCACGGCCAGGCTGTCGTCGCCACCATCGAGATGATGGCGGATCTGAGCAGGCGCGACCCGGATCTGGATCAAGTCGCCCGGCGCCTCGGCATGCCCGTCCGCGATCTGCGCCGGATTTTTCCCGACGATCAAAGCCTGCTGATCGCCGTCGCCGAACAGGCCCTGGTGCGCCTGATCGATTCCTGCATCAAGGCGGTGGTCAAGATCAACCCCGACGACGCCGTGGGCCAGTTCCTGGCGCTTGGCAACGCCTATATCCGCTGGGCGGCCGATCACCGGATGCAGTTCCGGCTGATCACCGGCCATCCGACCCTGGACGCCATGCGCGTGCCCGAACTGCGCCGTTATCTGGATTCGCTGAACGACCTGATGACCCGGATGCTGGAACGCGCGCGGCAGGCCGGGCGCCTGCGCCACAACGAGGACATCGCGATGATCGTGCTGTCGTCGCGGACCTTTGCCTATGGCCTGGCCCGCATGGTGGTCGATGGCCGGATGGAAGGCCTGCTTCCTTCGCGCGATCCGATCGAGGCGGCGGAACTGGCCATGGCGGATTTCGTCAAGCGGTTCGCGCGCGCCGCCGCGAAGCGTCCACGCCGCAACGCAAGGTGACGCCGCGAAGGGCATGAGGCGCAGTTTCGACAAGACCCATTTCGCCGGGCCGACGCGGCAGGACACGTCCCCGGCATCCTCTTAATCGAATTTTCAGATTGGTCTGACAGCCTGTCGCGTGAACGGAATGGCGCCTTGCCCTCTGCCGCGAAGGGCTTGTCGTGTGGAAGGAAGGCGGACAGCGCACTGCCGCCTTCCGGGCTGCGGCGGATCTGGGGTTCCGCCGCAGCCACATGACCTTGCCACGGCAGGCGGCTGGCGTCAGCCATTTTCGCTTTTGATCAGGGCCGGCTTGGGCTATCCGGTCGCGGACCACAGGACAGACGAAAGACGCAGCATCGTGACCGATTACATCATCCGCGACATCGCGCTGGCCGATTTCGGCCGCAAGGAACTGGATATCGCCGAAACGGAAATGCCGGGCCTGATGGCGCTGCGCGCGGAATACGGCGCGGCGAAACCGCTGGCAGGCGCGCGGATCGCGGGCAGCCTGCACATGACGGTCCAGACCGCCGTGCTGATCGAGACGCTGACGGCGCTTGGCGCCGATGTCCGCTGGGCGTCCTGCAACATCTATTCCACCCAGGACCACGCGGCGGCGGCCATCGCCGCATCCGGCGTGCCCGTCTTTGCGGTAAAGGGCGAGACGCTGGCAGAATACTGGGCCTATACCGACCGCATCTTCCAGTTCCCGGACGGCACGGCCAACATGATCCTGGACGACGGCGGCGACGCGACCATGTATGTCCTGCTGGGCGCGCGCGTCGAGGCGGGCGAGACCGGCCTGATCGACGTGCCGACCAGCGAGGAGGAGGAGGCCCTGTTCGCCCAGATCCGCAAGCGGATCGCCGAAACCCCCGGCTGGTTCGCCCGTCAGCGCGACGCCATCAAGGGCGTGTCCGAGGAAACGACCACCGGCGTCCATCGCCTGTACGACCTGCACAAGCGCGGCCTGCTGCCCTTTCCGGCGATCAACGTGAACGACAGCGTCACCAAGTCGAAATTCGACAACAAGTACGGCTGCAAGGAATCGCTGGTGGACGGCATCCGCCGCGCCACCGACACGATGATGGCTGGCAAGGTCGCTGTGGTCTGCGGCTATGGCGACGTGGGCAAGGGATCGGCGGCGTCCCTGCGCGGCGCGGGCGCGCGGGTGAAGGTGACCGAGGTCGATCCGATCTGCGCCCTGCAAGCCGCCATGGACGGCTTCGAGGTGGTGCTGCTGGAGGATGTCGCGGACAGCGCCGACATCTTCGTCACCACTACCGGCAACCGCGACGTGATCCGCATCGAGCACATGCGCGCCATGAAGGACATGGCCATCGTCGGCAACATCGGCCATTTCGACAACGAGATCCAGGTGGCCGCGCTGCGCAATCACAAGTGGACCAACATCAAGGACCAGGTGGACATGATCGAGATGCCGGGGGGCAACCGCATCATCCTGCTGTCCCAAGGCCGGCTGCTGAACCTGGGCAACGCCACGGGCCATCCGTCCTTCGTGATGTCGGCCAGCTTCACCAACCAGGTGCTGGCGCAGATCGAGCTTTGGACCAAGGGCGACGAATACGCGCCCGGCGTCTATATCCTGCCCAAGGCCTTGGACGAAAAGGTCGCGCGTCTGCATCTGGACAAGGTGGGCGCCAAGCTGACACAACTGTCGCGCGAACAGGCCGACTATATCGGCGTGACGCCCGAAGGCCCGTTCAAGTCAGATCACTATCGGTATTGATCCATGGAATATTCGCTGTTCACCTCGGAATCCGTGTCCGAGGGCCATCCCGACAAGATCGCCGACCAGATTTCCGACGCGATCCTCGACGCCATTCTGGCCGAGGATCCGCGTGCCCGCGTCGCCTGCGAGACCATGGTCAAGACCGGCGTCGCCATCATCTCGGGCGAGATTTCAACCAATGCCTGGGTCGATCTGGAAAGCATCGTGCGCGGCGTCATCAACGACATCGGCTATACGTCGTCGGACGTGGGCTTCGACGGCGCGACCTGTTCGGTCATCAACATCATCGGCAAGCAGTCGCCCGAGATCAACCAGGGCGTGGACCGCGACAACCTGGAGGATCAGGGCGCGGGCGACCAGGGGCTGATGTTCGGCTATGCCTCGGACGAGACCGACGTGCTGATGCCCGCGCCCATCACCTATGCGCACCGGCTGGTGGAACGCCAGGCGGCGGTCCGCCGCGACGGGACGCTGAAATGGCTGCGCCCGGACGCCAAGTCGCAGGTGACGCTGCGATACGGCGCGGACGGCCGTCCTGAAGGCATCGACGCGGTGGTGCTGTCCACCCAGCACAATCCCGAAATCACGCTGTCCGACCTGCGCGAGGCGGTGATCGAGGAGATCATCAAGCCGGTCCTGCCCGCCGAATGGCTGTCGGACGCGACCAAGTATTTCATCAACCCGACCGGCAAGTTCGTGATCGGCGGACCGGTGGGCGATTGCGGGCTGACGGGCCGCAAGATCATCGTGGACAGCTATGGCGGCATGGCGCGTCACGGCGGCGGGGCCTTTTCGGGCAAGGATCCGTCCAAGGTGGACCGTTCGGCCGCCTATGCGGGCCGCTGGGTCGCCAAGAACATCGTCGCCGCGGGCCTTGCCAGCCGCTGCGAGATCCAGGTGAGCTATGCGATCGGCGAGGCGCAGCCGACCTCGATTTCGCTCAATACCTTCGGGACGGAAACGGTGCCCCATGGCAAGATCGTGGCGGCGGTGCGCGAGGTCTTCGACCTGCGTCCCTTTGCCATCATCCGCGACCTGGATCTGCTGCACCCGATCTATCGGCCCACGGCCAGCTATGGGCATTTCGGGCGTCACCCTTATCAACTGAACCGGGGAACCGCGTTCGGCTGGGAAAAGACCGACCGGGCCGAGGCCCTGAAGGCGGCGTTGAGCTGAAAAAGGAACGGCGGGGGGCGAAACCCCGCCTTTATCCAAGCGACCTTGGGGTGCGGTTTCACCCCGCCATTGCCCCGCCCGCCCCGTAAAGCACCTTGGCCCGCGCCTCGAAGGCGCGGACGATCCGCACCATCGCCTCGTGGAACACGACCCCGATCAGCTTTTGCAGGATCATGTTCTTGAACTCGAAATCCACGAAGAAATCGACATGGCAACCGCCCTCGGGCCGGTCGGTGAAGGTCCAGCCGCTGCGCATGTACTTGAAGGGGCCGTCCAGGTATTCGGTGTCGATCTTCAGCGCGCCGGTTTCCGGGTCGGCAGGCCACAGCACCACCCGGCTGCCGAAGCGTTCGCGGAACACCTTGAAGCTGATCACCAGATCGGCGGCGATCTCCTCGGACCCGTCGGGGCGGGACTGGCGCGACCGGATGCGGGCGGCGCTGTTCCACGGCAGGAACTGCGGATAGCTCTCGATGTCGGCCACCAGGTCGAACATCTGTCGGGCGCTGTAGGGAAGGTCGCGGGAATCCTGATGGTTCGGCAAAACGGTCTCGCAGGGTTCGGTCTTGAAAGGCGACGGGGGCTCTGATCGAGTCGCCCCCGATCTAGCAGGAGGCTGCCCCCATGAACAACCTGAGCTGGCTTCTTCGGGCCTCGAGATGGGCGCGAAACCCGCCAAGCGCGCGCAGCGTCAGGCTGGTGCTGGTGATCGTCGCGGCGGGCCTTGCCATCGCGGCGCTGGAATGGCTGGCGCTTTGGCCCGACTGGGCGACGCTGGAGGAAGGCCGCGCCCCGCGCATCCCGCGCTAGGACCGGCGTCGGCCACGCGCGTCGACGCGCTGCGGTTCCGGGCGGCGCAGCATCGCCGCGCCAAGCCCAATTGTCAGGATCGTGAAGATCGTCAGCATCGGTCTTTTCCTTTCCTTGTGCGGGCCTTACAGCCCCGCCGCCTTGAACGTGTCGCACTGGGCCATGTCGCCCGAATTGAAGCCGCGCATCAGCCATTCCTGACGCTGCGCCGCGCTGCCATGGGTGAAGCTGTCGGGCACGGGGGTCCGTCCCGCATTCGACTGGATCACGTCATCGCCCACGGCCTCGGCCGCGCCCATGGCTTCCTCCAGGTCGCCCGCCTCCAGCGTGCCGAAGCGTTGCTGCGCCTCTCGCGCCCAGATGCCCGCATAGCAATCGGCCTGAAGCTCGGTCAAAACCGAGATCTGGTTGGCGTCCCGTTCGCCCAGCCGGCTGCGCAGGCGGCTCGTCTCGCCCAGGGTGCCGGTCAGGTTCTGGACATGGTGGCCGACCTCGTGCGCGATCACGTAGGCATAGGCGAAGTCGCCCCCTGCCCCCATGCGGCTGGCCATCATGTCGAAGAAGTCGGTATCAAGGTAGACCCGCTGGTCGCCCGGACAATAGAAGGGCCCCATGGCCGCCGAGGCGCCCCCGCAGGCCGATTGCACCACCCCGGTGAACAGCACCAGCTTCGGCTCCACATAGCCGATGCCCGCCTGTTCCGGCAGAACCGGCGCCCAGACCTCCTCGGTGTCGGCCAGCACGACCGAGACGAACTCTCCCCATTGCCGGTCTTCCTCGGTCAGGGGGCGGCTTTGCCCCGGCTGCCCCTGGTCCATGCCTTGCACAAGCGGCGTGATGTCGATGCCGAAGAAGTATCCCACCGCCAGGATCGCCAGCATCCCCACGACGCCCACGCCCCCCGCGCCGGCGGCGCCCATGCCGCGCCGGTCCTCGATGTTGCCGCTGCCGCGCCGTCCACGCCATTGCATGTGCCGTGTTCCTTCCGTTGGCCCGGTGACATGGGCCGTCATGATCAAAACACCGGCCCGTCCCGCGGGTTCCGCGGAACGGCCCCGGGACCGATGATCACAGCGGCGCGACAAAACCGCAAGGCGCTTGACGCGGCCGCCGCGCGGACCGATCCACAAGGCCAATCAAGGACCGAGGGGATCATGGACGGACGACAACTTTCCCTGCTGGCGGGGGCCGGATCGGCGGCGCTGCTGATCGGCGCGCTTGGCTTCCAGGCGGCCGGCTATGCACCCTGCGAACTGTGCATCCTGCAACGCTGGCCCCATGTCGCCGCCGTTGTCGTGGCCCTGCTGGTCTGGCTGACCGGGCGCGTCCGGGGGCTGGCGGTGCTGGGCATGATCGCCGCGGGCGTCGCCATGGGGCTGGCGATCTATCACACGGGCGTCGAATGGAAGCTGTGGGCCGGGCCCACGCATTGCTCGGGCACGGTGGGCAATCTCGCCACCATGTCCCCGCAAGAGCTGATGACCCGCCTGCAATCCGCCCCCGTCGTGCGCTGCGACGAGGTCGCGTGGCGGTTCCTGGGCCTCTCGATGGCCGCGTGGAACGCGGTGTTCTCGGCCGGGCTGGCGGCGGTCTGGGGGGTCGCGGCCCGGCGGGCCTAGGCCGGGATCCGCCCCGCCGTTTCGTGGCACAAAGGTGGGGTGAAACCCCGCCCCACGCGTCGCCGAACATTGCCCTTAACCACCATGTCGCCTATATGTAACCCAACAAGATGTTGAGGAAATCCCGTGGCCGACACCCCCGACGACGACCTGCCCGAGACCCCCGAGGCGGGCGATGAAAACGGCGCTGCCGCGCGCCAGGTGATGCCCCATGACGGCCCGGTGATCGACATCAGCGCCGAGATGCGGACCTCGTATCTGGACTATGCCATGTCGGTGATCGTCAGCCGGGCCATCCCCGACCTGCGCGACGGCCTGAAGCCGGTGCATCGGCGCATCCTTTACGCGATGGACGAATCCGGCAACACGCCCGACAAGGCTTATCGCAAGTCGGCGCGGCCGGTGGGCGACGTGATGGGTAAGTATCACCCCCACGGCGACGCCGCCATCTACGACGCGCTGGTCCGCATGGCGCAGGACTTTTCGATGTCGCTGCCGCTGCTGGACGGCCAGGGCAACTTCGGCTCCATGGACGGCGATCCCCCCGCCGCCATGCGCTATACCGAGGTTCGCATGGACAAGCCCGCCAACTTCCTGCTGATGGACATCGACAAGGACACGGTCGATTTCCAGGACAACTACGACGGCAAGGACCGCGAGCCGACCGTTCTGCCCGCGCGCTTTCCGAACATGCTGGTCAACGGCGCGGGCGGCATCGCGGTGGGCATGGCGACCAACATCCCGCCCCACAACTTGGGCGAGGTGATCGACGCCACCCTGGCGCTGATCGAGAACCCCGACCTGCCGACCGAGCGCCTGCTGGAGATCATCCCCGGTCCCGACTTTCCGACCGGCGCGCTGATCCTGGGCAGGTCCGGGGCGCGCAAGGCCTATCTGGAAGGGCGCGGCAGCGTGATCATCCGCGCCAAGACCCATATCGAGGAACTGCGCAAGGACCGCTGGGCCATCGTCGTGGACGAGGTGCCCTATCAGGTGAACAAGGCCAGCCTGATCGAGCGCATCGCGGAGCTTGCCAAGGAAAAGCGGGTCGAAGGCATCGCCTCGGTGCAGGACGAATCCGACCGGCAGGGCGTCCGCGTGGTGGTGGAACTGAAACGCGACGCCACGCCCGACGTGGTGCTGAACCAGCTGTTCCGCTTCACCGCGTTGCAGACCAGCTTCGGCTGCAACATGCTGGCCCTGAACGGCGGCCGGCCCGAACAGCTGACCCTGCGCGACTTTCTGACCCATTTCATCGGCTTCCGCGAGGAGGTGGTCGCCCGCCGCACCGCCTACGAACTCCGCAAGGCCCGCGAACGCAGCCATGTGCTGTGCGGCCTGGCCGTGGCGGTCAGCAACGTCGATGAGGTCGTGGCGACGATCCGGTCCTCCGCCGACGCCGCCGAGGCGCGCGAACGCCTGATGGAGCGCCGCTGGCCCGCGCACGACATCCTGGAATACCTGCGCCTGATCGACGATCCGCTGCATCCGGTGAACGACGACGGCACCTACAACCTGTCGGAAACCCAGGCCCGCGCCATCCTGGACCTGCGCCTGCAACGCCTGACCCAGATTGGCGTGCAGGAAGTCACCGACGAACTGGGCCAGTTGGCCGATGCGATCCGCGACTATCTGGCGATCCTGGGGTCGCGCGAACGCGTCATGGGCATCATCAGCGACGAGTTGCGCGAGGTGCGCGGCCTGTTCGCCGTCCCCCGCCGGACCGAGATCACCGACTGGTCCGGCGACATGGAGGACGAAGACCTCATCGAGCGCGAGGACATGGTGGTCACCATCACCTCGGGCGGGTACATCAAGCGCACGGCCCTGGCCGAATTCCGCAGCCAGCGTCGCGGCGGCAAGGGCCTGGCCAGCATGGCCACCAAGGAAGACGACGTGGTGACGACCCTGTTCGTCGCCAACACGCATACCGAACTGCTGTTCTTCACCACCGACGGCATGGTCTATCGTCTCAAGACCTGGCGCCTGCCGCTGGGCGGGCGCACCGCCAAGGGCAAGGCCATCGTCAACATCCTGCCGATCGAGCCCGGCGTATCCATCGCGGCCCTGATGCCGGTCGATGCGCCCGAATCGGAATGGGACCGCTATCAGGCGGTCTTCGCGACCTCGGACGGGGATGTGCGGCGCAACGCGCTGTCGGACTTCACCAACGTCAAGTCGAACGGCAAGATCGCCATGAAGCTGCCCGAGGGCGTGGAACTGGTCGGCGTGCGCATGGCGACCGAGGCCGACGACGTGATGCTGGTCACGAAATCGGGCCGGGCGATCCGCTTTCCTACGACCGACGTGCGCGTCTTCAAGGGCCGCGATTCCACCGGCGTCAGGGGCATCCGCCTGACCAATGGCGACCGCGTGGTCAGCATGTCCGTGATCCGCCACTTCGAGGCCGACCCGGCCGAGCGCGCCGCCTATCTGAAGATGCGCCGCGCGGTGGCAGGCGCCCTGGACGACGGGGCCGAGGCCGACGAGGACGAGGAAGCCGTGGCCGAGGCCGCGATCACCCCCGAACGCTATGCCCAGATGTCGGCGGCCGAGGATCTGATCCTGACCATCACCGCGAACGGGGCGGGCAAGATCAGTTCCAGCCACGATTATCCGGTGCGCGGACGCGGCGGCCAAGGCGTGATGGCGATGGACAAGGCCATGCGCGGCGGCGCGCTGGTCGCCAGCTTCCCGGTCGATATGGACGACCAGATCATGCTGGCGACATCCACCGGGCAGTCGATCCGGGTGCCGGTGGACGGCATCAGCTTCCGCTCGCGCAGCGCGGGCGGCGTCAGGGTCTTCAGCACGGCGCCCGGCGAGGAGGTCGTTTCGGTCGCGCGGATCGCCGAACAGGGCGACGGCGAGGAAACCGCCGAGGAGTGATCGAACCGGGGCCCGGCAATGACCGGGCCCGTTCTTGACGAGGGACAGCGTGACTCCATCCAGCGACGATGTGCTGCGGCAAAGGCTCCAGACCGGATTTCTGGGCATCATCGCCTTTTCGCTGATCCTGTTTCTGCTGTTTCAGGCGCGGTTCGTGCTGATCTGCCTGGCGATCGCGGTGATCCTGTTCTCGCTGACCTCGGATGCGATCCAGGCGATCTCGACGCGGCTCAAGGTGCCGAACTGGCTGGCGACGACGCTGGCGCTGATCGGCATCACGCTGGGGCTGATCTGGCTTTCCACCACGATCATGTCCCAGGTGAACGTCGTTATCGGCCGCGCCATCGCCTATGCCGAATCGGTGCAGGTCGCGCTGTCCGCCTTGATCGAGCGGTTCGGCCCCGAGGCCGAAACCCGGCTGGTGGCCGCCATGGCCGAGTTCAACATCACCGGCTGGCTGCGCTCGCTGGCGGGACAGGCGTCCGGGCTGTTGTCGGGCAGCCTGCTGGTGATCCTGTTCGTGGGCTTCATGTTCGCCGAACGAACCTGGCTGCCGGTCAAGGTCGAACGCCTGACCGGCGATCCGGCGCAAGCCGCGCGGATCGGGCTGATCATGTCGTCGATCATGCGGCGGGTGAACCGCTATCTGGTGGTCAAGACGTTCGTCAGCGCGCTGACGGGCGCGGCGGTCTGGCTGATCTTCGCCCTGGCCCGGCTGGAACTGGCGGGCGCGGTCGCCTGGCTGACATTCGTTTTGAACTTCATCCCCAACGTCGGCTCGGTCATCGCCTGGGCCATCACCGTGGCGCTGGCCTTCGTTCTGACGGGCGATCCGACCACGACCATCGTTGTCGGCGCCGCCTGCCTGATCGCGCATTTCGTGCTGGGCAACATCCTGGATCCGATGCTGACCGGCCAGACGCTGCAACTGTCCTCGTTCGGCATTATCCTGTCGCTGGCCTTCTGGGGCGCGATCTGGGGGATCGCCGGAGCCTTTCTGGCCGTGCCGATCATGGTGGCGGTGATGATCGTCTGCTGGCACATCCCCTGGCTGCGCCCCGTCGCGATCCTTCTGTCGCGCGAAGGGCTGGCCGATGCGGACACGGCCAGCCGCTGACCCTTATCTGCCGTCGTCGGGCAGTTCCCGCTGCTGCGCCCGCGCAGGGGCTTGCGCGGCAGCCTGCGCGGCGGGCGGGGGAACGTCGTCCCCCTTGTCCGCGCCGGCATCCGGCAGATCCTGGCCGCCGCGCCAGATGTCGCGGGTGGTGAAGGGCATCCCGATGCCCTCGCGGATGAACCGCTCGACGATCTGGTGATACACTTCCGAGGTGACGGACAGGCCCGACCCCACATCGGAGATCACCGCCCGGATCTCGAAGTTCAGCGCATCCACGGTGATGCTGCGGAACAGGACCGCGGGCGCGGGGTCGATGGTGACCAGCGGCTGATCCTCGATGATTTCGGTCAGGATGCGGGTCACCTTGCGGGTATCGCTGCCATAGCTGACGCCGATGGGGATGATGATCCGGCCGGTCTTGCTTTGCCGGGTCCAGTTGGTGACCGGCTGGCTGATCAGGTCGCTGTTGGGAACGATCACCTGCTGCTTGTCGAAGGTCTCGACCTGGGTGGAGCGGACCGAGATGCGCTTGACGATGCCCTGCTGGCCGCCCGCGCTGATCCAGTCGCCCACGCTGACCGGTCGTTCGATCAGCAGGATGATGCCCGACACGAAGTTCGACACGATGTTCTGCAAGCCGAAACCGATGCCCACCGACAAGGCGCCCGCGACGATCGCGAAGGACGACAGATCGATCCCCGCCGAGGTGATCGCCAGCATCGCCGCAACGACGATCCCCACATAGCCGATGCCGGACACCACCGCGTTCTGCCCGCCCGCGTCCAGCTTGGTCTTGGGCAGGACCGAGGTGCGCAGCGCCCCCTGGACGGCGCGCGTGATCGAATAGCCGATGGCGAAGACCACGATGAACATCAGCACCGCGCCGGGCGACAGCCGCACCCCGCCCAGGGTCGCGCCCTGGCGGAAGCGCACCCAGTATTCGGCCAGCTCGTTGACCGAGGCGCCCCAGATCAGCATGAAGACCGGCACCGACAGCACGATCAGCGCGAAACCGATCAGCAGCGGCGCCAGCCCTTCCCGCGCGCCCTCCTGCCCGCGCTTGAGCATGTTGAACACGTCGGCGATGAAGTCCTGGAGCAGCACCAGAAGGCCGATCAGCGCCAGCGATTGCAGCCAGGGCCAGGTCGCCAGGTTGCCAAGGTTGACAAAGCCCAGGGCCGTCAGGGCCACGGCCAGGATGCTGACGATGCGGGTCAGCCTGCCCGCCCAGGCCAGAACGCGGTGGCGATAGGACGCGCCGCTTCGGTCCGACCAGGGCTTCAGGCGGCGCAGGACGTTGCCCAGCTTGAACATCAGGGCCGCCGCGACCGCGATCAGCACGAAGTTGTAAACGACCGCCGCGCCTTCCGCGAAGTTCAGCGGGATGCGTTGCAGGTTGCTGCTGCGCTCGACCAGGCCGGACAGCGGCAGAAAAGCCTGCGAGGCGACGTAATGGACGGCGAAAACGGCGCCCAGGGTGTTCGTCAGCCAGCGCGCCTGCTGCCGGCTCCGAGGGCCCATGTTCACCGTGTCGTAGTTGATCGCCTGGCCGGGAAAAAGCTGGCTCGCCAGCCAGGCGCTGCCGAACAGGATCACGCCCGCGCCCGGCAGGGCTTCCAGAAAGGGGCGCGTCCAAGGGCCGAACACGCCCGTCGCCGTCAAGGCGCTGATCAGCAGATAGATCCCGATCATCGGCAGAACGATCTGCAACAGCGACACCACGAACGTGACCGCCGCGCGGGAATAGTCGCTGGTGCGCGCCGAGATCCGCCGCGGCAGGGTTTCGACCCAGTGCCGGCCGAGGGTCAGCAGCAAGAGCGCCGCAACCAGATAGCCCAGCACATGCGGCAGCCTGGGCTTCAGTTCGGGCCAGGTCGCGCGTTCGGAAATGCGCTGGCCGGTGTTCTCGATGATGCCCTCTGCCAGCCGCCGGGTTTCCGAAGCGGCGGCGATCCAGTTCCCGGGCAGCAGCGGCGAGGTCGATTGCTGCGCCATCTGGCTGGCCGCGCGCCGGGCCAGACTGTCGTCGATCTGCCGGACGATGGCGTCGGCGCGGCTGAAGGCCTCGACGGCGGTCAGGCGCGGGGCCTGCGCCTCGGACAGCTGCCTTTGCAGATCGGCCCGGCGCGCCGCGACATCCTCGGCCTCGGTCGCGCCGTCGGCGGGGGCCGGGCCCAGGGCCGCGATCTGCGCTTCCAGCGTGGCGATCCGTTCGCCGTTGACGCCCTGGGCTTCCTCGAACCGGGAACGCCATTCCACGACATCGGCGCGGATCGATTCAAGCTGGGCCGGCGCGGTATCGCCGTCCTGGGCCAGCTGTTCGGCCTGCGTGGCGACCCGTTCCCAGCGGCCATAGTCCGGCAGCGCCGGTTCCTGCGCCCAGGCGGGCGACATGACAAGAACGAGGACTGTCAGCACGACAGCCATGAACGCGCGGATCATGGGGTTCAGCCTTCGTAAACTTCGGGAATGTCGGGGGCGTCGCGCGTCAGCCAGCCCGGCACGGGCAGGCCCTTGGCGCGCAGGAAGTCGGGGTTGAACAGCTTGGTCTGGTAGCGGTTGCCATAGTCGCACAGGACCGTGACGATGGTGTGGCCCGGCCCCATGTCGCGCGCCATGCGGATCGCGCCCGCGACATTCACGCCCGACGACCCGCCCAGGCACAGCCCTTCGCGTTCGAGCAGGTCGAACACCACCGGCAGCGCCTCGTTGTCGGGGATGCGATAGCTGAAATCGGGGCTGAAGCCGTCCAGGTTGGCGGTGATTCGCCCCTGCCCGATGCCTTCGGTGATGGAACTGCCGGGCGCGTCGAATTCGCCAGTGGTGTAAAAGGAATGCAGCGCCGCCCCTTCGGGATCGGCCAGCCCCATCTTGACGCCCTTGTGCTGCAACGCCATGGCGACGCCCGCCAGCGTGCCGCCCGATCCCACCGCGCAGACAAAGCCGTCCACCTTGCCGCCGGTCTGTTCCCAGATCTCGGGGCCGGTGGTTTCCTCGTGCGCCCGGCGGTTCGCCACGTTGTCGAACTGGTTGGCCCAGATCGCCCCGTTGGGTTCCGTGCGGGCCAGTTCGGCGGCGAGACGGCCCGAATAGCGCACATAGTTGTTGGGATTCTTGTAGGGGGCGGCCGGCACCTCGACCAGATGGGCGCCCGCCAGGCGCAGCATGTCCTTCTTTTCCTGGCTTTGCGTCTCGGGGATGACGATCACCGACTTGAAGCCCATAGATGCGCCGACCAGCGCCAGCCCGATCCCGGTGTTGCCGGCCGTGCCTTCGACAATGGTGCCGCCCGGGCGCAGTTCGCCCCGCGCCACGGCATCGCGGATGATGTACAGCGCCGCGCGGTCCTTGACCGACTGGCCAGGGTTCATGAACTCGGCCTTGCCCAGGATCTCGCAGCCCGTCGCCTCGCTGGCCTGGCGCAGGCGGATCAGGGGCGTGTTGCCGATCATGTCGGCCAGGTCGGGGCAAATTCGCATGGTCAAGCAACCTATCCGTCGGGGTCCAGTTCCGCGATACCTACACACGGCTCCGTCAGAGGCACAACCCCACCCTCTGGTTCAGCCCAGTCCCAATTCCGTGCGAAGGACGCCCTGGCGCATGTCCAGCCACAGCGCAAGCATGGCCAAGGGGCCGTTCGTCACCTGCCCCGTCATCGCCATGCGGGTCAGTTCCGCGCGGGGCACCAGGTGGCCGCGGATGTCCTCGGCCTCGCTTTCCAACCCGTGCACCCCTTCGATCCCGTCCGGCAGATCGGCGATGCCGACATAAAGATACAGGTATTCGCCCAGCACGCCCGGACTGGGATAATGGTGCATGGCCGGAAACAGCCGGGCAAGGGTCAGGTTCGCCTCCTCCCGCGCCTCGCGGCGGGCGGCGTCCTCGACCGTTTCGCCCGCATCGACGCGGCCCGCCACGGTTTCCAGCAGCCAGGGCTGCGGATCGCGGCGCAGCAGGGGCGCCATGCGGAACTGTTCGATCAGCAGCACCCGGTCGCGCAGGGGATCCCAGGGCAGCACGACCACCGCGTCGCCCAGGATCAACGCCTCTCGCCGCAGCACGGGCGTCATGCCGCCTGCATGGGTGCGATGGCGCAAATGGCTGACCTGGACCGAGAGAAAGCCGGAAAAGGGCTCGTCCCGGCGCAGGATCTCGACATCCTCCGGCCCGCGACGCCCGACCAGATCGCCGCCCGAGGGCGGGGTTTGCGCGCCTCGCAGTTCCGATGCCGCCCAGATCCCGATGGCGGGAAGACGCCCGGCGATCTCGTCGGCGGGCCGGTCGGCAGGCAGCGCCAGGACATGGCGGGCGATCGCCGCGGCCAGATCAGCCTGCGGCGCGCCCTCGGCCCCGCCCGCGCCAAGCCCCAGGATCGGGCCGTCCGGGCGATCCTGGGGCGCAAGGCCCATCACGGCGGCATAGCGGTCCAGCGCGGCGTTGGGCCTGACGCGGACCGCGGGCACGGTTCCCTGCCCCGCCGTCAGCCTGGGCCAGCCGTCCCGGCCGATCCCCGCCCGTCCGCCGCCTTCCAGGCGGCCCGCCAGCGTCACGGGCCTGCCCGTCAGCCCGAACACCGCCAGCATCCGGGCGTCCGCCAGAAGACCCGCCAGCACAAGCTCACCCGTCACGGCCAACGCTCCCGGATCCCGGTCGCCGCGAAGACGGCACGGGCGGGTCGAAGGCCCGGATCGGCGGCAGGGCCGCGTCGAAACGTTCGACCTCGATGGTGGTCAGCTGGCCCGTGCATCCCTGCGCGAGGGCCGAGCTGCCGATGTCGCGCGTCAGCACATTGGGGTTGCCATGCACGCAAAGCGGCTTTTCCCCGGCCGGGTCGGCGGGATCGTACCATGCCCCCGTGGCCAGCTGAACGACGCCGGGACGCACCCCATCCGTCAGGGTCGCGCCCGCAAGGCAGGCGCCGCGGTCATTGAACAGCCGGATGATGTCGCCTTCGGAAATGCCGCGCGGGGCCGCGTCGGCCGGGTTCATCGCCGCCACCTCTCGGCCCCGGTGCTTGGAGGCGAGGCTGTGCCCCCCGAAGTCCAGCTGGCTGTGCAGGCGCGTGCGGGGCTGGTTCGCGACCAGAACCAGCGGCGCGGCGTCGTCGGTGGCATAGGGCTGGCCCAGCCAGGCGGGGTGGCCGGGGCAGTCCGGCTCGCCAAAGCCCGCGATGGTGTCGGACCAGATTTGCAGCCTGCCGGTGGGGGTGGGCAGCGGATTGGCCGCGGGATCGTCGCGGAAGGCGCGCAGATAGCCGCCGTCGTCCGGCTGCTGCGGCATCAGGATCCCTTCGCTGGCCCAGAACTCGGCAAAAGAGGGCGCGGACATCCCCTTTGCCGCAAGCCCCGCCCGGGTGGGTTCATAAAGATGTTCCAGCCACTGGCGCACGCTGCGCCCTTCGGTGAAGGCCTCGCGGGCGCCCAGCCGCTGGGCCAGGTCGGCAAAGATCGCGTGGTCGTCGCGCGCCTCGCCATGAGGCGGGACGACCGGGTGCATGGGCACCAGCAGCGGGTCGTTCGAAGCGGCGCCGATATCCTCGCGCTCAAGGGTCATCGTGCAGGGCAGCACGACATCGGCATGGCGCGCGGTCGCGGTCCAGGCAAGCTCGTGGACGACCAGCGTGTCCAGCCGGGCGAAGGCCCGGCGCAGGCGGTTCAGATCCTGGTGGTGGTGGAACGGATTGCCCCCCGCCCAGTAGACCAGCCTGACATGGGGATAGGTCCGGGTTTCGCCGTTGAAGCGGTAAGGCGCCCCGGGAGACAGCAGCATGTCCGCGATCCGGGCGACCGGGATAAAGTCGCTGACGCCGTTGCGCCCCTGCGGAAAGGCCGGGATCGGCACGGCGTTGCAGCGCCGGCCGTAGCTGGCGATGGCCCCCAGGCCATAGCCATAGCCGCACCCCGGCAGCCCGATCTGGCCCAGGGCGGCGGCCAGCACCATGCCCATCCAGACCGGCTGCTCGCCATGGCGGGCGCGTTGCAGCGAATGGGACACGACGATCAGCGCCCGCCTGCCGTGCAGGCGCCGGGCAAGGCCCACGATGTTGCGGGCGGCGATGCCCGTGATCCCCGCCGCCCATTCGGCGCTTTTGGGCTGGCCGTCGGCGCCGCCCAGAAGATAGCGTTCGAAAACGGGCCAGCCGTGGGTGTGGCTGTCCAGGAAAGCGCGGTCGTGCAGCCCCTCGACGACAAGCGTGTGGACCAGCGCCAGCATCAGGGCGGTGTCGCTGCCGGGAATGCAGGACAGCCATTCGGCCCCGGCCTCGTCGGGCAGGTCGGACCGCAGCGGGCCGACCAGCACGAAGCGGCAGCCCCGTTCGGCCGCGCGCCGCATGGCGCCCCTTTCGACATGCCGGCTGACGCTTCCGCCCGCCACCATCGCGTTCTTCAAGGCCATGCCGCCGAAGGCCAGCACGATCTCGCTGTGCGCGGCGATCTGGTCCCAGGAAACGTTGCGGCTGGTCAGCCCCTCGTGATCGCCGACGACATGCGGGATCAGGATCTGCGAGGCCCCCGCCGAATAGCTGCCGACCGACCGGACATAGCCGCCGCAGGCCGTGTTCAGAAAGCGGTGGATCTGGCTTTGGGCGTGGTGGAACCGCCCGGCGCTGGCCCAGCCGTAGGATCCCCCGAAGATCGCCTGCGCCCCGAAGCCGTCGCGGATGCGCGCCAGTTCCGCGCCCAGCAGATCCAGCGCCTTGTCCCAGGAAACCGGAACGAAGTCGTCGCACCCCCGCCGGTCGTCCGGGCCGGGCCCGTTTTCCAGCCAGCCCTTGCGGATCATCGGCCGGGCGATGCGCGCCGGATGGCGCAAGGCGCCGGGAAAGTTCCACAGGATGCCGTTCGGATCGGGATCGCCCGGGAAAGGCCGCAGTTCGAGGTCTCCGCCGCGCATCCGCGCGGAAAACACCCCCCAATGCGAGGTATGCGGGCTGAACGCCGCCTCGGCTTCCGTGGACCGGTCGGTTGGCTTTTCCTCAGACATGCCGGAGCCTTTCCGTCCCGGAGCCTGCCGTCAAGGGCCGCAAGGGATTTCCCCACCGATCCGGGCCGCTCGGCCGCATCGCGGCCTGCGGGCGATGAGACCTTTCCGGCGGCTTTGCCTTGCCGCGGCAACGGCGCCCTTCACGGCGTCACCGCGCTGCCCGATCGGGCGGTGTCGTTGTCCGTCGCGGCCAGCCGAACCGCGGGCCCGGCTCTGCGGAAGGCGGTCTTACACCGCCCTCGCGTCCCGCCTTTCCTCGCCGGTTCGGACCGCCGGATCGTTGGCTTTCGCTGCTGCCTTTCAGTGCCTGAACCGGGGCGCCAGATACAGGATCCTGCGCTGGCTCCCTTCCGCCGCGGCTGCCGTGCCGTCGGCGTCCTGCGGCAGGGGCCGTTCCTCGATCTGCGGGCTGCTTGCGTGCAGGACATCCAGCATGTCGGGAAAGCCGCTGGCCACGTCCGGCATGCCCGCGATCGCATAGGCGGTCTGCCCCAGGCCGGCATAGTGGACGACGCTGCCCCCTTGTCGCGTCAGCCGCGCCGCGAAGAAGGCGCACGAGATCAGGCATTCGTCGCCGATCTGCCGCGATTCGCCCACACGGGCGCCGCGTTGGGCGGCATCCATCAGCCGAACCGTCAGCCGGTCGGGCGCAAGGGGACGGTGCATGTAGCGCGCCAGGGTCGTGGCCAGGTGAAACTCGAGATCGGCGGACAGCATGACCTGGCTTTCGCGCATCCCCTCCACCACCAGATCCCGGGCCGCAGAGAGATAGGTGTCCATCATGAAAACCTCGGCATCGATATGACAGAAGCGTTCAACGCCATGCTGAAATTGTGCCGCAGCCTCGGCGCAGGTCAAGTCCCCTCATCGGCCGGACCGGTCTGGAATCACAAGATATTGTGCGGCATTTTCACCATATTGGCAGCCGGCGCGTTTGAGTGCCAACATTTTTCCGGCGGCCTCTTGACATCGCCCGGCCATGCGCCACTTCATGTCGCGCGCGGCGCCGCACGGGTCGCGCGGGCCCCGCTCCGGTCTCCGGGCCGGTGCGGAGGAACCTCTCATCTGTTTGTCCACAAGGAGAACGACATGACGTTCCGTCCACTCCATGACCGTATTCTGGTCCGCCGCATCGAAGCCGAGGAAAAAACGGCGGGCGGGCTGATCATTCCCGACAGCGCCAAGGAAAAGCCCCAGGAAGGCGAGGTTCTTGCCGCCGGTCCCGGGCTGCGCAGCGAAAGCGGCGCCCTGACCCCGCTGGACGTGAAGGTCGGCGACCGCATCCTGTTCGGCAAATGGTCCGGCACCGAGATCCGCCTGAACGGCGAGGATCTGCTGATCATGAAGGAAAGCGACGTGATGGGCGTGATCGAGGCCCCCGCCGTGGCGCAAAAGGCCGCCTGATCGCGACACCGGATGCCCAGATAAGGAGTAAGCCCAATGGCTGCGAAAGAAGTCAAGTTCAACACGGATGCCCGCGACCGGATGCTTCGGGGTGTCAACATTCTGGCCGATG
>NZ_JBHRXY010000012.1:0-96803 GCF_042648745.1 Paracoccus angustae | reverse complement strand
GCAGGATCTGGCAGTCGCAAACGCCGTGGTCGAACTGGCCAAACAGCAGGGAAAGGCTGTCCAGGTCGATATCTGAATATTCGATCAGCGATAAACCTCCTCATTTGATAGCCAAGGTTGAACACAAATGACGCTTACTCTGGAACTTGCTCAAGATCTTGCAGGCCAGTGCCTTTCGCGAGCACACGAGCTCAAGCTCAAGCCTCTGACGGTTGCGGTCCTGGACGCTTCCGGACAGTTGAAAGTGCTGCTGCGCCAGGATGGGACCAGCCTGCTGCGCCCTGACATTGCGCAAGGCAAAGCCAGAGGAGCCATTGGGATGGGGTTGGGCTCCCGTGCCCTTTTCCAGAGGGCGCAGGAACAACCCTACTTCATTCAGGCCATGAACTCCATTGCAGGGGGCAGTCTTGTCCCAGTGCCCGGAGGTGTCCTGATCAAGAAAGAGGATGTCATTATCGGTGCCATAGGCATCACGGGTGATAGTTCGGATAATGATGAAGCCTGTGCGATCCACGCGATTGAAAAGCTTGGGCTGGTTGCTGATCCCGGATGAAGCGAGCAGAACGTGGTGGCAACATTATGGGTTTGGATATAGATTTCCGGTCTGGATTGGCTGTCGAACCTAAAGGCTGTGTGTCTGGAATGAATTACCTCACAGAACCAACAAAAGACCTGCGGCGAAAGTCACTTCATGAAGAACTGACTCAGACACTGCGGGATTTGATCATCCATGGTACCTTGCCGCCCGGTGTGAAGATCCCGGAGAAAGACCTGTGCGACGCATATTCCGTCTCTCGCACACCCTTGCGTGAAGCATTGAAGGTTCTGGCTAGCGAAGGCTTGGTTGTCCTTGAACCAAATCGGGGAGCCCGTGTTAGCCAGATCACACAGGAAGACCTTGATGAGGTTTTCCCTGTCATGGGCGCTCTGGAAGCTTTGGCTGGCGAGCTCGCCTGTCGGAATATCACTGATCAAGAAATCGCGGAAATACAGGCTCTGCATCAACAGATGCTGGGCCACTATCGTGATCTGGACCTCGACAGCTACTTCACGGCCAACCAGAAGATACATGAGGCGCTGCTCGCTGCAGCCAGGAACCAGACGCTTACGACCCATTATCGATCTTTGTCCGCCAGGGTACAGCGTGCTCGCTATGTCGCCAACATGACACCTGCACGCTGGGCGCAGGCCGTGGATGAGCATGAAGAGATCATCAAACATCTGCTGGCAAGAAACGGCGAACGACTTGCTGCTACCCTTCGCCGGCACCTTGAAAACAAGCTCAAGACAGTCAGTCACCACCTCGGCAGGAAGGCAGATTTTCGGCCAGCAGGGTAACAGGCGCAGGCAAGGCCATAGAAAATTTGAATTCAATTTAATTTGCCTAGTACAGCAAATTGAACTCTCTTTATGGCACAGCCTTTGCATCATAGCCCATCCACAGCTATCTTTTAGTTGTACGATGGGGGTACCTGGATGAGCGATCTTAACCTTGAAGCTCGGGCGGCAGAACGAGGCGGAACTCTTCATCTCGAAATCCTGGAGCGTCTCAGAAACTATCTGGTGGAAAGCGATATTGCCGATGGTGGGCGCATTCCTGAGCGGGAGCTTTGCATGTTGTTCGGAGTTTCGCGCACCCCCATGCGAGAGGCTCTAAAGGTTCTCGCATCAGAAGGATTGGTAGAGCTTCTGCCAAACCGCGGAGCACGCATGAAAGCCCTGAGCGTTCATGAGATCAAGGAACTGTTCGATCTCATGGGGGGGCTTGAAGCACTTGCGGGTCGTCTGGCCTGTGAAAAAATCTCCGATGAGGAGTTTGGAGAAATCGAAGCACTCCATCACGAGATGTATGCGCGGTATCTGCGGAAGGACCGATCCGGATACTTCTTTTGTAACCAGAAGATTCACGAGAGCATCTTTCTGAATGCCCGCAATGATGCTTTGTCGACCATGGCCCGAACCCTACAGGCCCGACTGCGCCGGGTGCGCTATGCGGCCAATCAGGATGAGGATGGCGAGCGGTGGCGGACAGCAGTACATGAGCATGAATTGATCCTGGATGCCCTGCGCAGGCGCGATGCCAACGGCATTGCCGCGCTCCTTTTCGCACACCTCCGTCAGACCCAAGAAGCTGTTCTGCGTGGGATCAGAACTGACGTGTGAATCCACAATTCGATATCTAACACACGAAAAGATAAAAATTGAATTCATTTTCTGTTTAACTATACTCTTGCTGTTCGTACTCTAGATTCGTTCGGGGCAGGGCTTGCAGGAGCTGTCCGACCTTGCTTGCTTGGTTGCATCTCTCTTGCGAGAGATTATGCGATCTATCGCCTGCCATCCGCTTGAATCTTCACAATGATCACCGCGCTCTCCTTGGCGCGCCTGGCAGCATGGAAGTGTAGGCAAATGAACGCACCCAACACGCAACTTACCCCCCCGGCTGCTCGCAGCGTTGCCCGCAGCCAAGCCCTAGAGACAGCGCTGCGCAAGCAAATGGAGGGCGAGGTCCGCTTCGACAACTTCACGCGCGGGCGCTATGCCACCGATGCCTCGATCTACCAGATCATGCCCAAGGGCGTGGTCTTTCCGAAGCATGAGGCCGATATCCAGGCCGCCCTGACGGTTGCTGCTGCCCATGACGTGCCGGTTATCGCACGGGGCGGTGGTACATCCCAGAATGGCCAGCCCATCGGAAACGGTTTGATTCTGGACATGTCGCGTTACTTCAATGGTGTGACGGACTACGACCCTGCGGCACGATCGGTGCGTGTCCGCCCCGGTACGGTGCTCAACACCCTCAATGACTTTTTGCGCAAGGACGGCTTGTTCTTCCCGGTCGAGCCCTCGACCGCCTCGCGCTGTACCATCGGTGGCATGTGCGGCAACAACTCGTCCGGCGCGCGCTCGCTGCGCTTCGGAAAGACCGTCGACAACGTCCTCGCCATGGACGGAATGTTCCATGACGGCGAGCAGTTTTCGCTAGGCATGGGGCCACTGTCAAACGACCTTTCTCCACGGACGCGTGGCATCATGGAAAGGCTCACTGCGCTTGCCCAACTGCACAGGACCGACATCGAGACTATCTTTCCAAAGGTTCAGCGCCGTGTCGGTGGCTATAATCTGGACGAACTTCTTCCCGAGCAGCCAAACTACTCGCATCTGCTGGTCGGCTCCGAAGGCACGCTAGCCCTGACAACGGGCGTTACGTTGAAGCTGTCAACCTTGTCCAAGCATCGGGTAATGGGTGTCTGCCATTTTCCAAACTTCCGCCAGGCCATGGAGACGACACAGCATATCGTCGACCTTGATCCGGTTGCCGTCGAACTGGTCGACAACAACGTGCTGGTTCTGGGCGCCGATATTCCCTTGTTCGTGAAGACACTTGGGGACATCACCAGGGGTACGCCGAATTGCCTGCTTTTGGTGGAGTTCGCGGGTGACGATCTTGAAGCGTTGAAACACGATCTGAAGCGGCTTGACCAATGCATGTCGGACTATGGCTTCCCGGATGCGGTGGTCGAGGTGATCGAGCCTGCGCGTCAGAAGCCTGTCTGGGAGGTTCGCGAAGCCTGCCTGAACATCATGATGTCGATGAAGGGTGACGGCAAGCCGATCTCCTTCATCGAGGACTGCGCTGTGCCCCTGGAACATCTGGCCGATTATACTGATGCCGTGACCGATGTCTTTTCACGGCACGGCACCGTGGGTACCTGGTACGCCCATGCCTCGGTGGGCTGCCTGCACGTTCGTCCGATCCTGAACATGAAAGAGGAAGACGGGGTGCGCAAGATGCGTGCCATTGCCGAGGAAACTGCCGATCTTGTTCAGAAGTATAAAGACTCTTTTTCCGGAGAGCACGGCGACGGCATCTCGCGTTCGGAATTTGTCGAGCCGTTGTTCGGCGCAAAGCTGACCCGCGCCTTTGAAGCCGTCAAGGATGAGTTCGATCCCCAGAACAAACTGAATCCCAACAAGATCGTCAGGCCATTGAAGATGGACGATCGCAGCCTGATGCGCTTCAAGCCCGGCTATGCTGTGACAGAGCCGCGACAGACTGCGCTTGATTGGTCCGACTGGGGCGGCTTCGGCTCCGCAGTCGAGATGTGCAACAACAACGGAACCTGTCGAAAGCTGGCTGGCGGCACCATGTGCCCATCCTACCGTGCAACGCTTGACGAACAGCACCTGACACGGGGCAGGGCGAACTCCTTGCGGTTGGCTATCTCAGGGCAGCTGGGACCGGACGCCTTCACCTCGCCCGAGATGAAGGCCACCCTGGACTTGTGCGTGTCCTGCAAGGGCTGCAAGCGCGATTGCCCGACAGGCGTCGACATGGCGCGCATGAAGATCGAGTTCCTGCACCACTACTTCGGCAAACATGGGCTACCGCTACGCGAAAAGCTGATTGCCCATCTTCCTCGATACGCACGCTACGCCAGCTGGATCGCGCCCTTGCTGAACCTGCGTGACCGCATCCCCTTGGTGGCGAGGCTTTCCGAAAGGATGATAGGTTTCTCGGCGCAGCGCAGTCTGCCGAAATGGCGGCGTCCCTGGAAGGAAACAGATCGCATTGCCCGACGCGAAGACGTTGTCGGGGACGGACGCGACCTGATCCTGTTCGGAGATACATTCAACCGCTATTTCGAACCCGAGAACCTGGAGGCAGCGAAGCGCGTTCTGGTCGCCGCGGGATATCGCCTGCACCGGGTTCAGCCTTCACTGGGCGGCAGCAGGCCCATGTGCTGCGGCCGGACTTATCTTGCCGCGGGTCAGACCGATGCCGCGCGGTCCGAGGCCAAGCGGTCGCTCGATGCCTTGCGGCCCTTTGTAGAGCGCGGTGCGCGTGTAATCGGGCTAGAGCCATCTTGCATCATGGGCTTCCGCGACGAGATGACGGCGCTGCTGCCCGCCACTGAAACAGCATTCATCCAGGGCAAGGCTCTTCTCTTCGAGGAGGTCCTGGCAGCCGACCTCCGGACCGGGCAAATACAACTTCCACTGGCCGATCAGGGCGGCCGGATTGCGCATCTTCACGGCCACTGCCACCAGAAGGCTTTTGCCGTTATGGGATCGGTTGAAACCGTTCTTCGCAGTGTTCCGGGACTTGAGGTGAATGTGATTGAAAGCTCTTGCTGCGGCATGTCTGGCGCCTTCGGCTATGCGACCGAGAATATCGAGGTATCTAAGAAGATGGCCGAGTTGTCGCTGCTGCCTGCGGTGCGGAAGGCGGCTGCAGGAGACCTGATCGTCGCTGATGGAACCAGTTGCCGGCACCAGATTCACGACGGAACTGGTCGGGACGCCATCCATGTCGCGCTTGTTCTGGATCAAGCCTTGCAGAAGGGCTGATGTGTTGCTTTGGAAAAAGCTTCCAAAGCTGCACTGGAGAATGGTATGACCGAGCAAAAGGTTTGATTGGCATTGAACGGGTTGAGATTGGTAGCCAAGCCGATCGTTTGTGGCAAGCGCGCCGGGCGTGGAGCCATCAGGTAGCGCAAGCGTCCGGCGCGCTTCGAGGGGCGTCAGGTTGCCAAGGGAGGAATTCGGCCTGACGAGGCCTATTACGCGTCAGCCCTCGACCATGTGCAGGTGCCGCCGCCGCATGCCTATCACGAGCCGATCAACTGGCACCGGACGGCGCTCCACGAGATGGGCCACGCGACCGGCCACCCGTTCCGGCTGGGCCGCGACTTGTGGGGGGCGTTCGGCTCGCGCGCCTATGCCTTCGAGGAGCTTGTGGCCGAAATGGCGGCGGTCTTCTGCTGCGCGGCGCTCGATATCGTGCCGACTGTGCGCCATGCCGACTACATCGGTTCCTGGCTCGCGGTGCTGCGCGAGGACAACCGCGCTATCGTCCGTGCGGCGATGCTCGCCCGCACCTGGCGGCTGTGACTCACCGCGCACGAGGATCGGGGCGGGCAGTCTTGCTTCGGACCCTTGTCAGGCAGCAATCCCTATCAAACCACTGCTGCCGTGTCCCAAGCCGGGCGACATCCGAGATGCTTGATTGTTGCGACGGTTTTCGTATATACAGAAACCCATGCTGATGATCGTCTGGGATGAGCCGAAGCGGCGTACCAATCTTGCCAAGCATGGGTTGGACTTCGCCGATCTCGACGAGGCGTTCTTTCTGGCCTCGCTCGTGGTTCCGGCCAAGGACGATCGGTACATGGCCATCGGCCGGCTGGCAGACGGCAACGTCGCCGTGGTGTTCGCGACCTTGGGCACCGAAGGCGTATCGGTGATCTCCATGCGGCCAGCCAGCGAAAGGGAAAGGAGCCTGCTATGACGTCCAAGCACCTGACCGAAGATCAGATCCAGCGCATGATCGCTAGCGATCCCGATGCGCCGGAAGCCACCGACGCGCAACTCGCCCAGTCCCGGCCCTTTTCCGAGGCATTCCCAGCACTGGCCGAGGCTCTCCGCCAGAATGCCGGTGGGCGGCCCAGGGCGGACACACCAAAGGTGGCCGTGTCCCTGCGCCTGGATCAGGACGTGGTGGCCCGCTTCAAGGCCAGTGGGCCGGGCTGGCAGACCCGCATGAACCGTGCCTTGCGTGACGCCGCAGGGCTGTGACGGAGAGGCAAGGTCACCCCTGCCGCCAAAGACAGCTCGCAAGCCGTTCACGACCTTTCCTGTGGCGGCTGCTTGCCAACGGCCATCTCTTCACGGCGGCGGATCACAGGTTTGGTTAGTCCTTCGGCGCCTGCACGACGGTACTGCACAGGCCATGATCCGACACCCTGGTCCGTCCATCGGTCATGAACCTGGGCGGCGGGAGATGCGGGTCCCATCTTTGGCGCGAATTTTCCTCAGCGTTTCGTCATGAGCCTTGGTGATCTGTCTTGCGACACCCGGCTCGATCACGGTCGGGGCCTGGTGATTGCGGTGGCTCGTCAGCCTGAACAAGGCGCAATTGCTCGTACATTGCCAGGACACAAAGGGCCGGTCGCGGCCCGAGGCGGCTGGGTCGGGGAGGCGGATGCGCAGCGGGCCTTGGCCAAGACGGGGTAACAAGACCGCAGATGATCTCTCCTCGTGCGTTCTTGCGTGTGCCCAGGGCAGCCATCTTATCCGGCAATGGATTGTTTCCACCGCACCGCGTGGCCTCGTGCATGGCCTGATCTGACCGAAGACCGGTTGCGCCTCGCGGGCTTAGGGCGCAACGGCGGCGTCGTGACTTTCTTCCCCTGCCGTCCGCGCGCGTCCGGCATTCCTCGCGCGGCAAGAAAGTCCCTCCTGTGCCGTCTGGCCCCCGCACGGGATGCGGGGGTGCGCCACCGCCGACCTGGAGGCTGACATCATCGCCTTCATCGACACGCACAACGAGAACCCCAAGCCCTACCGATGGGTCAAATCCGCCGACGAAATCCTCGCGTCGGTCAAACGCTTCTGCCAGCGAACACAGCAGAACCTATGTGGCGAACTTTAGATTCGGGTGACTAGCGCGTCACGGGGAACGCTGGTCCTGGCCGGTCGCCCGGGCGCGCTTCGATCCCCGGTCGGTCGATTTGACGGGCCGCGCGCGATTTAGCGGGCAGGCTGAGCCATCGCGTGCTGCCGGGGCCCGATCCCTTGCGGGGCGATCACATGCCGATCCCGCTGCAAGGCCGCTTGCGCCAGTGCCGGTCCTTCCAGACCACGAGCCGGTCGCCATGGCCACCCCGAAAGGCCGGATCTTCAAGGCCCGTCCGGTCCGGCGGCATCCGCATCGGGTATCGCGGGCGGCGGCCTTCGCCCAAGCCGAGGCCGCCGCCCTTGACCGTCACGCGGGACGGATCAGATCGATTCCTCGATCCAGTTCTTCAGCGCGGCCTTGGGGGCGGCGCCCATGCGGTTCGACACGACTTCGCCGCCCTTGAACATGAACAGCGCAGGGATGCCGCGCACGCCCAGGGCCGCGGCCTGTTCCTGGTTCTCGTCGATGTTGACCTTCACGATCTTGACCTTGCCGGCGTATTCTTCCGACAGCTCCTCCAGCGCGGGGCCGATCTGCTTGCAGGGGCCGCACCATTCGGCCCAGAAATCCACGATCACGGGGGTGTCGGACTGGCGGACCTCGGTGTCGAACTGGCTGTCGGTGACGGGATGGGTGGCCATTCTATCGCTCCTTGCAAGGGACATGCCGGCGGGATGCGGCAAGGCTTCGTTTCAACAGCTATGAAGCCAGGGCCCTTGGGTCAAGGGCGGCCATGACGCGGTCAAGGATCGGATCGGGGATCGGCATCAGGCTGCGCGTGGCGGTCCACAGGATGCGGACCTCGACCGCGCGGGCGGGCCAGATCATCCGCAGCGCCGCCCGATAGGCGGCCATCTGCCGCAGGATCCCCTCGGGCGTGTCCTCGGGGCGCTCGGGAACGACCGCGTTCGACTTGTAGTCCACGGCCAGGATCCGCGCCTCCGTGATGATCAGCCGGTCGATGGCGCCATGAACCGGGCCAAGGCCCGGCAAGGGGGCGGTCAGCGCCACCTCGGTCAGAACCTGGGCCGAGGGGTCGGGCGTCATCACGGCGGCCAGGTCGGGGGCGTTGATCACGGCGGCGGCCTCGGCCAGCAGGTCGGCCAGTTCGTCGGCCCCGGGCAAGCCGCCCTCGGCCCCGGCCAGCAGGCCGCGCGCGACGCGGGGCCAGTCGGCCGCAGGCTGGTGGGGCAGATGTTCCAGCAGCAGGTGCAGCCGCGTGCCGCGCAGCATGGCCGCAGCGGGATCGGCGTCCCCGGTCCCCTCGCCGATGACCTTGGCGCCGCCAAGCGCGGTGGCGGCGACGGCCAGAATCCGGGGCGGCGGCGCGGGGGCACGGCGATGGGCCCATTCGGGCGCGCGGGCCGGGGGGGCGAAGGTCGGGTCCGGCGCCACCGCCTCGTCGGGCCAGGCGCCGAAGAACAGCCGTTCCGCCGTGCCGATGCCGTCGATCTCGACATGGGTGCGTTCCAGGCCGCACCGCACGGCGCCCACCGCGATCATGGAATGCCAGGATTCCAGCCCCGCGCCCGTGTCGCCCGCGGCGGCCACGATCAGCCAGCTTTCGGCCCGGGTCATGGCGACATACAGCAGGCGGCGGCGTTCCTCCTCCTGCCGCTGCTCGTGGTCGGCCACGGCCAGGGCCACGGGATCGGGACGCTCGGCGGCAAGGCCGCGCCAGGCGGGCATCTCGCCCAGCCGGATCAGGGGCTGGCCGCGTCCGGGTTTGCGCTTCTTCGTTTCGGGCAGGATCACCACGGGGCTTTCCAGCCCCTTCGAGCCGTGCACGGTCATCACCCGGATCAGGCCGCCCGCGCCGCCCGGCAGCTGCCGCTTGATCTGCACGTCGTCGCTGCCCAGCCAGACCAGGAAACCCGTCAGCGAGGGCGTTTCCACCGTGTCATAGGCCAAGGCCTGGGACAGCAGCTCGTCGATGCCGTCCTCGGCCTCGGGGCCCAGGCGGGACAAAAGCGCGGCGCGTCCGCCATGGCGGACCAGCAGGCGCGAGATCAGGTCATAGGGCCGCAGGTAGTCGGCCTGGTCCATCAGGTCGTAGAGAACCTCGAAGGCCCCGCGACAAGGCGATTCGCGCAGCCGTTCCCACAGGAACTGCCGCCCGCGCCCGGCAGCCAGGCGATACAGGTCGTCCTCGGACAGGCCGAACAGCGGCGATTTCAGAACGGCGGCCAGGCACAGGTCGTCCTCGGGCGTCGAGACCACCGCCAGGGTCGCGATGATGTCGCGCACCGCCAGTTCGGCGGCCAGCTTCAGCCGGTCGGCCCCGGCCACGGGCAGGCCCGCGGCCTTCAGTTCGCGGATCAGGTCGTCGAACAGCCCGGCCCGCCGCTGGACCAGGATCTGGATGTCGCCTGGTCCGATGGCGCGGACCCCGCCGGTCTTGCCGTCGCGGATCGGCGTGCCGATGATCTGGCGCACCTGCCGCACCACGGCGCGGGCCAGCTGCGTGTCGGCGGCGTTTTCCGCCGGCGCGTCCACGGGCCGGGTCCAGTCGCCGTTCTCGGGCCTTTCCGGTTCGGGCAGGGGCGGCCAGATGTCCACGCGGCCCGGCATGGCGGCGCGAAAGGCGATATGGCGGGGCGGATCGCCCAGGCCATGGGCCGCGTCGCCCGAAAACACCGTGTCGACCAGCGACAGGATCGCGGGCGAGGACCGGAACGAATGGGCCAGGCCGCGCTGCTGCATGGGCTGGCGCGCGGCCTCGAAGTCCTGGCGGAAGCGGTCGCGCATCGCCTCGAAGACGGCGATGTCGGCGCCCTGAAAGGAATAGATCGACTGCTTGGGATCGCCCACCACGAACAGCGTGCGGGGCCGGTCATGGGCGCCCGCGCCGCTGGTGAATTCGTCGGTCAGCCGCCGGATCACCCGCCATTGGTCGGGGCTGGTGTCCTGCGCCTCATCGACCAGGATATGGTCGATGCCGCCGTCCAGCCGCCACAGGACCCATTGCGCCATGGAGGATTCCTCCAGCAGTCCGGCGGTGCGGCGGATCAGGTCGTCGAAATCCAGCCAGCCATGGGTGGCCTTCTGGATGGCCAGCCTGCGGGTGAATTCGTGACCGAAGCGGTGCAGCGCCAGCGTCTTCCGCGCCAGCGCCAGGCCCATGCACAGCGGGCGGGCATCGGCCACGCGGCTCATCAGGGCCTCAAGGTCGGCCATGAAGGGCGCGCAGCGGCCCTCGCGGAGCGCCTTGGTGGGGATGTCGCCGATCTTGGGGCCGAAGGGCACCCGGGCCGTCGCCCCGAACAGCAGGCACTTGCACAGAAGATGCAGCTCGGGCAGGCCGGGGTCGCGCCAGTTTCCCCCCGAAAGCTGCTCGGCCAGCTTGCAGTCCTTGGGGCCGCTGGCCAGCAGGATCGGCACCAGGGCCGCGAACAGGTCGCCTTCGCCGCCGTGAAAGACCCGGGCCAGCAGCGCGGGCTCGTCCAGGCCCGGCGGCAGGCCCATGGACCGCCAGATCGGCGCGGGATCGGGTTCGCGGGGGTAATCCGCTTCCGACAGGCCCGCCAGAAAGGCGTCCAGGTTGTCGCCCGACACCAGCGCCGTCAGGTCGCGGATCGCGGGCGCGTCTTCGGCGGCCATGTCCTCGACGATCTGGGCGCGCAGGGCGCGGGCGGACCGGTCGTCCAGCTCCATGAAGCCCATGGGCACCCCCGCTTCCAGCGGAAAGCGCCGCAGCAGGGCCGCGCAGAAGCTGTGGATGGTCTGGACCTTCAGCCCGCCCGGCGTTTCGATGGCGCGGGCGAACAGACGGCGGGCCTGGGCCAGATCCGGGTCGCCCCCTTCGCCCAGTTCGGCCAGTTCGCGCCGCAGATCGGGTTCGGGCAGCATGGCCCATTGGCCGAGGCGCTTGAGCAGGCGGTTCTGCATCTCGGTCGCGGCGGCCTTGGTATAGGTCAGGCACAGGATGCGTTCGGGCGCGGTCCCGGCCAGCAGCAGCCGCGCCACGCGGTCGGTCAACACGCGGGTCTTGCCCGATCCGGCATTGGCCGTCAGCCAGGTGGACCGGGCCGGATCGGCCGCCGCGATCTGGTTGAGGCTGGCTTCATCCATGCCCATTCCTTTTTTCAACCCCCACCCGTTCCGGGCGCGGCGCATCGGCAGGCGACCATTCGCCGTATCGCGCCAGATGATCGTAATCGCCCGCATAGCCGGTCTGTTCGGGCGCGCGCATCGCCGTGAATCCGATCTCGCCCGACAGATAGGCCGCGACCAGCCGCACGAAGCCTTCCCAGTTCTCGGATTCGAGCTGCGGGGAATAGGTGCGTGGATGGGTTTCGCCCTCGCCGCCCAGCTGGATATAGCTGATGCCCGCGACATCCGCCGGGCCGAGCGCGTCGAAACCGCCGCGCCGGACCATCGCGGCCTCCAGGATCAGCTGCTTGTCGAAGGTGGCGATCTGCTTGTCGGTCGGCGGCTTGCCGGACTTGTAGTCATAGATCATCACGGACCCGTCATGCAGCAGGTCGATCCGGTCGGGGCGGGCGGTCAGCACGAAATCCATCCCCGGCAGCGCCACGCGGCCGCGCTTTTCCACCACCACCGGGCGGCCCTGCGCCAGCCGGGCCAGCTCGTCCGCGACGATCCGGTCGGCGATGCGTTCCATCCGCGCGGCCCAGAAGGCGCGGGTGGCGGGCCAGGGCACGTCGCGCAGCAGGATCTCGGCCGTCAGCCGCAGGAACCGCGCCTTCAGCTCCGCGGGGGGCGTGTCGGGCGCGGGTTTCGACGCGACCAGCGCCTCGACAATGGCGTGCAGCGTCTGGCCGCGCAGGGACGCATCGGGTTCCGGCCGCAGCGAGGGCAGCGGGCGCAGGCCCAGCACGCGCTTGGCATAAACCGCGTAAGGGTCGCGGATCAGCAACGAGACATCCGTGACCGGCAGTTCCCGGAACGGCGGCGCGGGCGGGACGGGCGAAGGACGAACGGCGGGCCCGACCGTCACCGGGGGCCGCGACAGGGCGGCGGCGCGGGCCAGCCAGGCATTGCCGCGCGCGCGCATCGCGGCCAGGGCCTGGGGACCGTTCCTTTCGGGCAGGCCGGTCATCAGGTTGGTCAGCCGGTTCAGCCAGCGCGACGGGATCGTCTCGGCCTCGGCATCGCGGCGGGCGCGGGTCAGGACCACCTGTTCCAGCCCCATGACCTGCTGGAAGTCGTGGGCCGCCAGACCGATCAGGGTTTCCGGCAGGGGCAGGCCCGCTTGCGCCCGCATCTGCCGCGACAGCCAGGGATCGGGCGTCAGGGGCTGCGGCCAGCCGCCCTCGTTCAGGCCCGACAGGATCACCGTGCCCTCGCCCACGATGCGGGCCTCGCGCGGGCCGCGGATGTGGATCAGGTGATGGGCGCCGCCCTCGATCCGCACGGAATGCTGGCGCAACTCGTCCAGCAGCAGCGAACAGAATTCCGTCGGGCCGAGGCTCGGCCCCTCGGCCGCGTGTTCGGCCAGGTGGTCCACTGTGGCGCGCAGCAGCGTGCCCGCCTTGTCCTGCCACAGCTTCGAGTCCCCGGCGCTGCCGCCGGGCCCCGCCGCCCACAGTTCGGCCAGGGCGAGAAGATCGTGCAGCCGGTCGGGCAGCGGACGCGGCGCGCGGTCGCGCGCCAGGGGCGTGATCCGGTCCAGCAGGTCGGCCAGCCATTCGGCCCAGATCTGGCGGGCCCCGTCGCCGCGCGTGGCCCAATCGCGCAAACACATGCCGTCGGGAAAGGCCGGGCCGTTGCGGCGCAGGTGCAGTTCCAGGTCGCGGGCCAGCCTGCGCGCGTCGTTGAGGTGCAGCAGCGCCGATCCCGTGACCGTCAGCGGATGCTTGAGCAGGATCAGCAGGCGGTCGATGGTCAGCGCCTGGCCGAACAGCGCGGCGATCTGGCGCAGGAACAGGCCGTGGGCGGTCAGCGACAAGGGCTGGCCCGCGCCTTCGTCGGGCCGCAGGTGCCAGCGGTCCAGCGCGGCGTTCACGCGCCGGATCAGGTTGCCGTCCGCCGCGATCAGCGTGGCGCGGGCCTCGCGTTCGGCGGCGTCGCGCAACAGCAGGGCGATCACCTCGGCCTCCTGGCCGGGCTGGTCGGCCTCGATCAGGGTCAGCCCCTGGGTCGGCGCGATCAGGTCGGGCAAACGCGGGCCTTCGGCGATCCACTGATCGGTGACGGGCGCGGGCCGCAGGGCCAGGGACAGCAGCCGGTTGCGGTCGGGCACGGGCGGGGGCGTGTCGGTCCAGCGGGCCGGCCGGCCCCCGGCGCGGATCAGCGGCGCAAAGCGCGATTGGGGATGATCCTCGGCCCCATGCTCCAGACTTTCCCAGACCGGCAGGGGTTGATCGAAGTCGAAGCCGGGCAGAACCACCGCGCCTTCGGGCAGGGCGGCCACGGCCTCCATGAACAGCCGGGTCGCGCCATGCGATCCGGTCGATCCCGCGACGATCACCGGCCCCGGCGGCAGGTTGACCCCCCGCGCCCAATCCCGCACCAGGGTTTCCGCGGCCAGGCGCTGGCGCGCGGGGCGGTCCACCGGCGGACCGTCCAGGTGAAAGGCCGCCGCGATCCGCAGAAAGGCCAGGGCGTTCTGCCAGTGGCGGGCGTGATCGCCGGTGTCGATGCCTTCCAGCGCGGCGGGCGTCAGCCCCTCGGTCTGCATCTCGTGCATCAGGGTGGCCAGGGACCGCGCCAGAAAGGCGATGGAATGGCCCGCCGCCAGGTCGCGCCGCGCGTCCAGCAGCCTTGCCACCAGCCGGGCCAGTTGCAGCCGCCGGGCCAGGGGCGCGGCGGTCGGCTGGCCCAGCATGGCGGGCGTGTCCAGGTTCGTGACCGGCAAAAGGCGCGGCAGCAGCAGCGGGCCGCGCAGATCGAAGGCGCATTTCATCTCGGCCAGGGTGCGCGAGGCGTTGGCGTAGATGGTGACGCGGGCCATCGCCTCGGGCGGCTGGCCTTCCATGCGGTCCAGAAAGCCCGCCACGAACTCATGGGCGAAATCGACGCCGGGCGGCAAGGCGTAAAGACCTCGGAACACGGGATCAGCCATGCAGCATCCTTTCCGCCAGGGGGATCGCCTGCGGGTAGCCTACGTCGCACCAGCCGCCGGAATGGGCGATGCCGTGGGCGCGCCCCTCGGCGATCAGCAGATCCCACAGGCGGTTGAGCGAAAACACCCGGTCGGGAATCTCGGCCAGCCGGTCGGGCCGGATGATCTGCGCGCCGCCGTAAACGAAATCGCCCCGGCGGCTGATCCGGCCTGCGGCGTCCAGCGAGAAATCCCCCGCCCCCTGCCGTCCAGAGGCCCGGTCCAGCGGCACCAGCATCAGCAACGCGTCCATGTCCTCGCGCCAGGCGGCGTTGAGCGCGGCCAGCGGGTTCGGCCCGGTCCAGACCACGTCGGGGTTCAGCGTCATCACCGGACCTTGGCCCAGCAGCGGCAGGGCCTGGCGCAAGCCGCCGCCCGTGTCCAGGATCGTGCCGGGCTCGTCGCTGATGGCGATGTCCCGCCCCGCCAGATGCGCGGCGATCTGGCCGCCCAGGTAATGCGTGTTGACCACGATCGGCGCCGCGCCGGCCTTTCGCCCCAGGGCGATCGCCCGGTCCAGCAGCGTCCGGTCACCGACCGGGATCAGCGGCTTGGGGCGTGTGTCCGTCAGGGGCCGCATCCGCGTGCCCAGGCCTGCGGCAAAGATCATCAGCGGGCGCATCTGGCGCGGATCCTTTCGATGACGGCGGCGTCGGGGGCGGGCAGGGCGGCCACCGCCTGCGCCAGCGGGGCAAGCGCCGGATGGGCCAGGTTGCGCCGCACGTATCCCCAGACCCGAGGCATGAAGTCCAGGTACCGCGCCTTGCCGTCGCGGAGGCACAGCCGGGTGAAGATTCCCAGGATCCGCAGGTTCCGCTGCGCCCCCAGCAGCGCATAGGCGGCGCGGAAGCGGTCGGGATCCAGCCCGGTCGCCGCCAGATAGCGGCCGACGCAGGCGGCTTCGATGCCGGGATCCACCGCGCGGCGCGCGTCCTGCAAGGCGGACGCCAGGTCATAGGCCGGATGGCAGGCCACCGCGTCCTGATAGTCGACAAGGCCCAGGGGCGCGTCGCCCCGCCAAAGGAGGTTCTCGGCGTGGAAGTCGCGCAAGGCCAGGACCGGCGGCACATCGGCGGCCAGATCGGCATGAAGCGCCGCGATCAGCGGGGCGATGTCGTCGCCTCCCGCCCCGCCGGCCGCCTGCGGATACCAGTCCGCGAACAGCCCGACCTGTTCGGCAAGCGCGGGCCCGTCCAGGGCCGCCACAAAGCCGGGAACCGGACGGCGGTGCAGATCGACCAGGAAATCCGTGATCCGGTCATAGACCGCGGGCGCCATGCCGGGGTCGCGTTCCAGCACGCGAGCGACCAGATCGTCGCCCAGATCCTCGACCAGCAGCAGCCCCGCCGTCGGGTCGCTTGCCAGGATCGCGGGCGCGCCGAAGCCGTGGCCCCGCAGCCAGTCCGTCATCGCCGCGAACGGCCCGCAGGCCCCCGAGGGGTCGTCCATCAGCACCGCGCTGCCCCGCGCGCCGGTCAACCGGAAGAACCGCCGGGCCGAGGCGTCTCCCGCCAGGGGCAGCACCCGCGCATCTCCCCAGCCCGCCCCCGCCACGAAAGCCGCACGGGCGGCGATGCGGTCGGCGTCCGGCGCGATCAGGGTGATCTCGCGCAGGTCGGGGTCCGCCTGGGCGGCGATGGAAACCGTGATGGCGCCGTCCGGCAGCCGATCAAGCCGGTCGGGCCATTCGATCAGGCAGACGGCGTCGGTCAGCGCCTCGTCCAGCCCCAGTTCGGCCAGTTCGGACGGATCGGTCAGGCGGTAAAGGTCGGCGTGCCAGATCTCGGTGCCCTGTGGGTCGCGATAGGTCTGAACCAGGGTAAAGGTGGGGCTGGGCACGTCCTCGGCCGCATCGCCCTGGCGGGCGCGGACAAAGGCGCGGGCGAAATGGGTCTTGCCCGCGCCGACCGGCCCGTCCAGCAGGATCGTGTCGCCGGGCCGCAGGGTGGCGGCCAGCATCCGCGCCAGGGCGGCGGTCAGGGTTTCGTCGGCGGTCAGGCGCGTGGTCATGGGGCGTTTCTAGCGGCTTCGGGGCGCCGGGGGAACCATCCGTGAACGGGCCCCGTGCGTTGTGGCGCCAAAGTCGCTAGACTGCCCCGCAAAGGAGGCCACCATGTTCCGCACCGCCCTTGTCCTGACGCTTGCCCTGGCCGGCCCGGCCCTGGCCACCCAGGAATACATCCTGCCCAGCCTGTTCGACGTTTCGGGGGTCGCCGCCAACGATGTTTTGAACATCCGGGCCGAACCGGATGCCGGAGCCGCGATCATCGGCGCCCTGGCCCCCGACGCCACGGCGATCGAGGTGGTCGAGGAACGCCGGGGCTGGGCGCGGGTCAACGCCGCCGAAGGATCCGGCTGGGTGTCGGCGCGCTATCTGTCCTACCGCACCGATGTCTGGCAGGAAGGCGAACTGCCCGCCGCATTCCGCTGCCTGGGGACCGAGCCGTTCTGGGACGCCAAGGTCGAAGGCGGCGATCTGGTCCTGCGCAGCCCCGAGGATCGGGCGGGCGACCGGCGGGCGGTTCAGGCGGTTCTGGACACCGGCGTCTTCCGCGATCCGGCGCGGGTGCTGGTGGCGCGGGACATGACGCTGTTTTCGCATCCGCAGATCTGTTCGGACGGCATGTCGGACCGGCTGTTCGGACTGTCGGCAACGCTGGTGATCCATGGGGACAGCCCAAGGATGCTGTCGGGCTGCTGCACGATCCAGCCGTGAAGGGACGCGTGGCGCGGGGCGGAACCCTGCCCTGCGGGACCGGCGAAGCCGTAAAGGACGCTGATCTGGCGAAGGCCATCGTTCTCGCCACGTCGCGCCACGTCCGCCCGAACCGCCGGGCCTTGAAGGTTCGCAGTTGCGGAACGGCGCCATCCCTGATGGCGAGGTCGCTTGGCGGGCGGCGGAGGCAAACGTGTCTCCTGATCCCGCCCGGCTAAGGGCCCGGCAGAGGGACCGGCAAAGGAAAGGTCGCCGTGGGGCGTGGTTCCACCCCGCCGTTGCCGCGTCTTCAGTTCAGCCCCAGCACGTCCTGCATGTCGTATTCCCCCGGACCCTTGTCCTGGCCCCAGATCGCCGCGCGGATGGCGCCGCGCGCGAAGATCGCCCGGTCCGTCGCCAGGTGCCGCAGCACGATCCGTTCGCCCTCGCCCGCGAAGATCACGTCATGCTCGCCCACCACGTCGCCGCCGCGAATGGCGGCAAAGCCGATGGACCCGGGCGCCCGCGCCCCGGTGATCCCTTCGCGGGCGGGCGTGCGCAACTCGGCCAGCGTCCTGCCGCGTCCCTCGGCGGCGGCCTCGCCCAGCATCAGCGCGGTGCCCGAGGGCGCATCGACCTTCATGCGGTGATGGGCCTCGACCACCTCGATGTCCCAGTCCTCGCCCAGGGCGGCGGCGACCTTGCGCGCGAGGCCGGTCAGCAGGTTCACTCCCAGGCTCATGTTGCCCGCGCGGATGATCGGCGCGTGGCGTGCTGCGGCCCTGAGGTGTTCCAGATGCGACGCTTCCAGCCCGGTGGTGCCGATCACGTGCACCGCGCGGGCCTGGGCGGTCAGTTCGGCAAAGGCCACCGTGGCTGCGGGCGCGGTGAAGTCGATCACCGCCTGCGCCTGGGCGATGGCCGACACCGCGTCGTCGCTGACCGTCACGCCCAGGGGGGCGCCGTCCATGCATTCGCCCGCGTCGCGTCCGATCCACGCATGACCCGGCCGCTCCAGCGCGCCCGCCAGCCGCACCGCGGGGTTTTCCGCGATCAGCCGCACCAGCATCCGTCCCATCCGCCCCGATGCGCCGGTGACGACGATTCCGGGCAGGACGGGCGTGTCAGGGTTCTGCAAATCGCTCATGGGGCCTCCGGCTGGGGTTTGCCGCGTCATATCCCGTTGCGGCGCGGCCCGCGACCCCCTACATCGGGACGCATGGCACAGAACCGCTTTTCCCATGGCTCCGGCCCCTCGCAGCGCCAGCTTCGCGTGGGCGAACTGATCCGCCGCACCCTGTCCGACGTGCTGGCGCGCGCCGATGTCCACGACCCGGACCTGAACCGCCATTCGATCACCGTGGGCGAGGTGCGCACCTCGCCCGACCTCAAGGTCGCGACGGCCTATGTGCTGCCCCTGGGCGGGCAGGGGGCCGAGGACGCCCTGGCCGCCCTGCGCCGCAACGCGCCCGAGTTGCGCCACCTGGTCGCCAAGGCGATGACGCTGAAATACGCGCCGCAACTGCGCTTTCAGCTGGACGAGACCTTTGACCGGCTGGACGACACCCGCCGCATGTTCGCCGACGAGCGCGTCCGCCGCGATGTGGAAGGCGCGGATGGCGATGCCGATTGACCTGCGCCCCCTGGGCGTGGCGGTGGGGATGCTGCTGGCCTGGGCGATCCCGGCTGCGGCGGACGGCTGCGGGCGCATGACCCATGACGGCCGGGGCTATGTGGTGTGCGAGGTGTCCGCCGCGCAGGAACCCGCGCTGCGCTTGTGGCAGGACGGTTCGGATGGCCAGCCGCTGAAGAACTTCGCCAATGTCCGCGCGACGCTGGGTCGGGGCGAAAGCCTGGCCTTTGCGATGAACGCGGGCATGTATCACGCCGATCACCGCCCCGTGGGCCTGCTGGTGATCGACGGGGTCGAGGTGCAGCCCATCGTCACCGGGGCCAGCAACGACAACTTCGGGATGCTGCCGAACGGGGTTTTCTGCACCGGCGGGGCAAAGCCCTTTCAGGTGATCGAAAGCCGCGCTTTCGCGGATGTCCGCCCCGATTGCCGCCTGGCCACGCAATCCGGGCCGATGCTGGTGATCGACGGCGACCTGCATCCGCGTTTCCTAGCCGATTCGGACAGCCGCTATATCCGCAACGGCGTGGGCGTGTCGCCCGACGGGCAGACGGCGTGGTTCGCGATTTCCGACCGGGCGGTGACGTTTCACGAATTCGGACGGCTGTTCCGCGACGGGTTGGGCGTGCGCGATGCGCTGTATTTCGACGGCTCGATCAGCAGGCTCTACGCGCCGGGGGTGAACCGGGCGGATTTCGGGCGCTCGCTGGGGCCGATCATCGGGCTGGTGGACGGCGCCGGTTGACGGGGGTCGGTTGACGGGGGCCGGTTGACGGGGGCCGGTCGATTGGGGCCGGTTGACGCTGCGCCGGCGGCTGGCTATGCCGCCGCCTTTGCAGGGCAGAGGTTGGACATGGCACGCAAGAAGGGCCGCGACATCAATGGCTGGCTGATCGTGGACAAGCCCGCGGGGGTCGGCTCGACGGCCGTTGTGGCCAAGGTCCGCTGGGCGCTGGATGCGAAAAAGGCGGGCCATGCGGGGACGCTGGACCCGGATGCGACGGGCGTCCTGGCCGTGGCCCTGGGCGAGGCCACCAAGACCGTCGCCACCGTCGCCGATGCGCTGAAATGCTATGACTTCACGGTGAACTGGGGGGCCGAGACGGCGACCGACGATGCCTCGGGCGAGGTGGTGCGCAGGTCGGACGCCCGCCCCGACCGCGCCGCGATCGAGGCCGCGCTGCCCGCGTTCATCGGCGACATCATGCAGATCCCCCCGGCCTTTTCCGCCGTAAAGGTCGATGGCGAACGCGCCTATGACCTGGCGCGGCAAGGCGAGGAACTGGATCTCGCCGCCCGCCCGCTGTGGGTCGAAAGCCTGACCCTGCTGGAATGCGGCGCCGAAACCGCGCGGCTGGAGATGGTCTGCGGCAAGGGCGGGTATGTCCGCTCGATCGCCCGCGACCTGGGCCGCGCCCTGGGCTGCCTGGGCCATGTGGCCCATCTGCGCCGCATCTGGTCCGGCCCGTTCGAGGCCGAGGACGCGGTGCCCTTCGACAGGATCGACCGCGAGGCTCAGGCCTGGCTGGACACGCGGCTTTTGCCGCTGGAAACCGCGCTGGCCGACCTGCCCATGCTGCGCGCCACCCCCGAAGGCGCGGTGCGCATCCGCAACGGCAATCCCGGACAGGTGACGGGCACGGCGGAATGGGGCGATCTGGTCTGGGTTTCCGACGCCAAGGGGCCGGTCTGCATCGGCAGGTATCAAGGCGGGCTGGTTCAGCCGGAACGGGTCTTCAACCTTTAGCCCAGATAAGCCCGCAGCCCCGGCGGCGGATTGTCCAGCAGCGGTCCGGTGGGCACCGGCGGATGCGCCGCGCCGCCGTCCACCAGGATCGTCTGCGGCGCGAAGCTGCGCGCGTCGGCGGGGTCGTGGGTGACCATCAGCACCGTGGCCCCGGTCCGGTCGGCGATGCGCCCCAGCAGGGCCAGCATCTCGGCCTTGAGCGCGGGACCGAGCGCCGCGAAGGGTTCGTCCAGCAGCAGCACGGGCCGGGCGCGCAGCAGCACGCGGGCCAGCGCCACCCGGCCTTGCTGGCCGCCGGACAGATTTGCGGGCTTGCGCGTTTCCATCCCCTCCAGTCCGACCTCGTCCAGCACCTGCGCCACGCGGGCGCGCTGCGGATCGGTCAGGCGCCCGTCGGGGCGCAGGCCCAGGCCCACGTTCTGCGCGACCGTCAGATGCGGAAACAGGTTCTGGTCCTGGAACAGCATCGACACGGGCCGCCGCCCCGGCGGCATTCCGGTGATGTCCTGCCCGTCCACCCGCATCCGCCCCCGGTCGGGCGCAAGAAACCCGCCCACCAGCGACAGCAGCGTGGATTTCCCCGACCCCGAGGGGCCGATCACCGCCACCCGCGTCCCCTTGGGCACGCTCAGGTCGGCGGACAGGGCGAAGGAGCCGCGCGTGACGCGGATGCCGTCGAACTCAAGCAAGCCTGCCCCCCTTGTCGAAAGCCCAGAACAGGCCGAAGCTGATCGCCATCAGCAGCACCGCGCAGCCCGAGGCGTCGTCCAGACGATAGGAATTCATCAGCTGATACATCTGCAAGGGCAGCGTCGGGCGGTCGCCGCCGAACAACGTGATCACGCCCAGATCCCCCATGGCCAGCGCCGCCGCCAGCCCGCCGGCAAAGCCCAAGGGGCGGGCCAGGCGCGGCAGGGTCAGCAGCCGCAGCCGCGCGAAGCCGCGCAGGTCCAGCGAATCGGCCAGCCGTCCGTAATCCCCGTGCAGGGTCCGCGCCGCCGGGATCAGCGCGCGCAGGCCGAAGGGCAGGGCCATGACCGCGTTGATCGCCACCGTCACCGGCAAGGCCATAGATTGCGGGCCCATCCAGGGGCGCAGCATGATGAACAGTCCCGTTCCCAGCACCAGCGGCGAGGCGATCAGCGGCAGCATCCCGGCGGTTTCCACCCACCGCATCCGCCCCCGCGCCAACGACAAGGCCAGCACCAGCGACAGAACCAGCGCCAGCGTGGCCGAGATCAGCGCCATCACCACCGACCGCAGCGCGGCATCCCAGACCTCGGGCGGCAGGCCGGGGATCTGCGGCAGCCCGCGCAGGGTGACGGTGGCGATGGGTCCGATCAGGAACCCTGCGGCCCCTGTGATCACAAGCGCGTCGCCGAGCCGGTGCCAGCCGCCCGGTGCCATGGGCATGTGATCCGCATCCAACCCCGCTCCGAAGGCCGCCGGCATGGTGATCCAGCGCGCCAGCATCATCGCCGCCACGCAGATCGCGATCTGGATCAGCCCCAGGCTGGCCGCCCGGCCCAGGTCGAAGTCGAAACGGAACGCCTGGTAGATCGCCAGTTCCACCGTTGTGGCGCGCGGCCCGCCGCCAAGCGCCAGCGCCACGGTGAAGCTGGTCAGGCAGACCAGGAACACCGCCAGCCAGACGCCCGGCAGCACGGCGCGCAGCATCGGGCGTTCCAGGTGCCGCGCGGTGTCGCGGGGACCAAAGCCCAGGGACGCGGCCAGGCGGAAGCGTTCGGCCGGAATCGCCTGCCAGCCTTGCAGAACCAGCCGCACCGACAAGGGCAGGTTGAAGAACACGTGCGCCAGGATCACGCCTTGCCAGCCATAGATCGAGATCTCGGGCAGGCCCAGGGCGCGCAGCCCGTCGTTGACCGCGCCGTTGCGGCCGAACACCGACACCAGCCCCATGACCGCCACGATCACCGGCAGGATGAAAGGCGCGCCCAGCAGCGTCACCAGCGCCCCGCGTCCCGCAAAGCGCCGCCGCGCCAGGGCGCGCGCCACGGGAACCGCCAGCAAGGCCGACAGCGCGGCCGACGCGGCGGCCTGCCACAGCGTGAACCAGACCGCCCGCCAGTCCCAGGGACCAAGGCCCCCCAACCCCTGCGCCGCCCAGGCGACGGCGGCCAGCGTGCCCCCGATCAGCAGCGCCAGCCCGGCGGCAACGGCGGCGCCCCCCGCCTCGGCCCGCGTCAGCCCGAGAATGCCCGCAGCCATTCGTCGAGCGCGGTTGGCCGCAGCGCCTCGGCCTCGTTTTCGGAATAGAACAGGGTCTTTTCGGGGCGCGGCAGGTCGCGCATGACGGGCGGCCAGTCCGCCTGGGGCAGCTTGGCGGGCAGGGACCAGTTGGCCAGCGGAACCGTCGCCTGGAATTCCGGGGTCAGGATCCAGTCCATGAAGCGTTGGGCCAGTTCCGGCTGGTCGGTGGTGCGGACCCGGGCCGCGACCTCGGCCATGAAGTAATGGCCTTCGGGAAAGATCGCGGCCTTCTTGGTCGTGTCGTTCTCGGACGCGATGTGATAGGCGGGCGAGGTGGTGTAGGACAGAACCATGTCGGCCTCTCCTTCCGTGAACATCCCGTAGGATTCCGACCAGCCCTTGGTCACGGTCAGCACCTTGGGGGCCAGCTTGGCCCAGGCCTGAGGCGCGTCATCGCCGTAAACCGCCTTGACCCACAGCAGCAGCGCCAGGCCCGACACCGAGGACCGCGGATCCTGGATCACGATCTTCAGGTCGTCGGGGGCCTCCAGCAGTTCGGCGAAACTGGCGGGCGGGTTTTCCAGTCGGGTTTCGTTGTACATGAAGGCCGTCTCGCCCCAGTTGTAGGGCAGGAAGATGTCGTCCGTCCATGCGATGGGCAGCGACAGCCCGGTCGTGTCCTGCCCGTGCGGCGCGAACAGGCCGGATGCGCGGGCGCGGGCGGTCACGTCGGTGTTCAGGCCGAAAACGATGTCGGCCTCGGTCCGCTCGCCCTCCATCAGGATGCGCGACAGCTCGTCGCCCGCGACAAAGCGCAGGTCGCAGGCGCAGAAGGCCTCGAAACCCTTTTCGATCTGGGGGCCGGGGCCCCATTCGCTGGCAATGGATTCGCCCGCATAGACGGTCAGGACGGGCTTGTCCTGCGCGGTGGCGGGGGTGGCGGCCAGCAGGGCAAGCATCAGGGGCAGTCTCATCGCCGTCTCCTTTCCGAAAGGATCACGAAAGAAAGGGCAGCGTCACCTTCCCTCCGCCGGTTTTAGCCGGATCAGGTTCAACGGGTCCGCATGCGCGTCTCAGCCGGATGGCCCCCCGAGGTGCGCCCAAATGTAGGGATTTCATGCGCCCGCGCAAGCGGCTAGAAACGCCGCCATGACAAAGGACAGCACCGACCAGCCGACCCCGATGATGGCGCAGTACCTGGCGATCCGGGACGCCAATCCCGGCGCGCTGCTGTTCTATCGCATGGGCGACTTCTACGAGATGTTCTTTGACGACGCGGTGGCCGCCGCGGGCGCCCTGGACATCGCCCTGACGAAACGCGGCACTCATGGCGGGGAACCCATCCCGATGTGCGGCGTGCCGGTTCATTCGGCCGAATCCTATCTGCTGACGCTGATCCGCAAGGGGTTCCGCGTCGCCATCGCCGAGCAGATGGAGGATCCGGCCGAGGCGAAGAAGCGCGGGTCGAAGTCGGTGGTGGCCCGCGACGTGGTGCGGCTGGTGACGCCCGGAACGCTGACCGAGGAATCGCTGCTGGAAGCGCGGCGGCACAACTATCTGGCGGCCTTTGCCCGGGTGCGGGACGATTGCGCCCTGGCCTGGGCGGACATTTCCACCGGCGCCTTTCAGGTGATGGACTGCGCCCTGGCGCGGCTGGCCCCGGAACTGGCCCGCCTGGCCCCGCGCGAGGTGCTGGCGGCGGGGCACGAGTTGCGCGATCTGGTCGAGGATGCCGGGGCGGCGCTGACCGACCTGCACGCGTCCGCCTTTGACAGCGCGGCGGGGCAGCGGCGGCTTTGCGCGCTTTACGGGGTGGAAACGCTGGACGGCTTCGGCAGCTTCACCCGCGCCGAACTGGCGGCCATGGGGGCCATCGTCGATTACCTGGAGCTGACGCAGAAGGGCAAGCTGCCCCTGCTGCGCCCGCCGGTCCGCGAACGCGCGGGCGGAGCGATGGGGATCGACGCGGCCACCCGGCGCAACCTGGAACTGACGCAGGCCCTGGGGGGCGGGCGCGAGGGCTCGCTGCTGGCGGCCATCGACCGGACGGTCACGGCGGCGGGGGCGCGGCTGCTGGAACGCCGCATCGGCGCCCCGTCCCGCGATCTGGCGCTGATCCACGCCCGGCAGGACGCGGTGGCGATGCTGGTGGATGACCCGCGCCTGACGGCCGACCTGCGCACGGCCCTGGCGCGCGTGCCCGACATGGACCGCGCCTTGTCGCGGCTGGCGCTGGACCGGGGCGGGCCGCGCGACCTGGCCGCGATCCGGGCGGGGCTGGCGCAGGGGGCGGCGATCGCGGCCCGGCTGCCGGACGACGCGGCGCCGGTGCTGGCGGATGCCGTGCGCGACCTGACCGGGCACGACGAATTGATCGCCCTGCTGGACGCGGCGCTTGTGGCCGAACCGCCGCTGCTGGCCCGCGACGGCGGCTTTGTCGCGGCGGGCCACGACGCCGATCTGGACCAGACCCGCCGGCTGCGCGACGAAGGCCGGGGCGTGATCGCCGGAATGCAGGCGGATTATGCCGCACTGGCTGGCGTCCAAAGCCTCAAGATCAAGCACAACAACGTGCTGGGCTATTTCATCGAAACGACGGCCACCCATGCCGAACGCATGATGGCGCCGCCGCTGAACGCGACCTTTATCCACCGCCAGACCACCGCGAACCAGATCCGCTTCACCACCGTCGATCTGTCGGAACTGGAAACGCGCATCCTCAACGCCCGCGACCGCGCGCTGGAGATCGAGCGCGGCATCTTCGACCGTCTGCGCCGGGCGGTGCTGGACCGGGCCGCGCTCATCGGCCAGGCGGCCCGCGCCCTGGCCGAGATCGACCTGGCCGCCGCCCTTGCCGACATCGCGGCGGGCGAGGGCTGGACGCGGCCCCTGGTCGATGACAGCCGCGCCTTTGTGATCGAAGGGGGCCGTCACCCGGTCGTGGAACGCGCGCTGCGACGCAAGGCGGAAAGCTTTGTCGCCAACGACTGCGCGCTGACCGAAGGCGACACCCCGGCGATCTGGCTGCTGACCGGGCCGAACATGGCGGGCAAATCGACCTTTCTGCGCCAGAACGCGCTGATCGCCGTGCTGGCGCAGGCGGGCGCCTTTGTGCCCGCCCGCCGCGCCCATATCGGTGTGGTCAGCCAGCTTTTCAGCCGCGTGGGCGCCGCCGACGATCTGGCGCGGGGCCGGTCCACCTTTATGGTGGAAATGGTGGAAACCGCCGCCATCCTGAACCAGGCCGACGACCGCGCCCTGGTGATCCTGGACGAGATCGGCCGCGGCACCGCCACCTGGGACGGGTTGTCCATCGCCTGGGCGGTGATGGAGCATCTGCACGCCGCGAACCGCTGCCGCGCCCTGTTCGCCACCCATTACCACGAGATGACGGCCCTGTCGGCCAAGCTGGACGGCGTGGAAAACGCCACCGTCGCGGTGCGCGAATGGGAGGGCGAGGTGATCTTCCTCCACGAGGTGCGCAAGGGCGCCGCCGACCGCAGCTACGGCGTGCAGGTGGCAAAGCTGGCGGGGCTGCCCGCATCCGTGGTGGACCGGGCGCGCGCCGTGCTGGATGCGCTGGAATCGGGCGAACGAGAGGGCGCCGCGCGCCCCGCAGCCTTGATCGACGACCTGCCGCTGTTCCGCGCCATGCCGCCCGCGCCGCCGCCCGTCAAGGCCAAGCAAAGCCCGCTGGACGCGCGCATGAAGGACATCCACCCCGACGCCCTGACCCCGCGCGAGGCGCTGGATCTGATCTATGAACTGAAAGCCCTGACCGGAGACACCGCATGAGCTTCAACACCTTCGGCCGCGCGTTCCGGTTCACCACCTGGGGCGAAAGCCACGGCCCCGCGCTTGGCGCCACCGTCGATGGCGTTCCCCCCGGCGTGACCCTGGACGAAGCGTATGTCCAGCAGTTCCTGGACCGCCGCCGCCCCGGCACCTCCAGGCACACCACCCAGCGGCGCGAGGCCGACCAGGTGCGCATCCTGTCGGGCGTCTTCGAGGGCCGCACCACCGGCACGCCGGTCCAGCTGATGATCGAGAACGCCGACCAGCGGTCCAAGGATTACGGGGACATCGCGCAGGCCTTCCGCCCGGGACATGCCGACATCGCCTATCACCTGAAATACGGTCACCGCGATTATCGCGGCGGCGGGCGGTCGTCGGCGCGGGAAACGGCCGCGCGGGTGGCGGCGGGGGGCGTGGCGCAGGCCGTGCTGCGCGACTTGCTGCCCGATCTGCGGATCACCGGATACATGGTGCAGATGGGCGCGCTGCATCTGGACCGGGCGCGCTTCGACGCCAATGCCATCGGCGAAAACCCCTTCTTCCTGCCCGACGCCACCGCCGTGGAGGCGTGGTCCGACTATCTGGACTCGATCCGCAAGGACCAGAACAGCGTGGGCGCCGCCATCGAGGTTCTTGTGGAAGGCTGCCCCCCCGGCCTCGGCGCACCGGTTTACGCCAAGCTGGACACCGACCTGGCCGCCGCGATGATGTCGATCAACGCCGTGAAGGGCGTCGAGATCGGCGAAGGCATGGGGGCCGCGGCCCTGACAGGCACGGACAACGCCGACGAGATCCGCATGGGCAACGACGGCCCGGTCTATCTGTCCAACCACGCGGGCGGCATCCTGGGCGGCATCAGCACCGGCCAGCCGATCGTGGTGCGCTTCTCGGTCAAGCCCACCAGTTCGATCACCACCCCCCGCCGGACCATCGACCGGCACGGGGCCGAGATCGACCTGATCACCAAGGGCCGTCACGACCCCTGCGTGGGCATCCGCGCGGTGCCGGTGGCCGAGGCCATGGCCGCCTGCGTGATCCTGGACCACCTGCTGCTGGACCGCGCCCAGACCGGCGGGCGGCGGGGCCGGATCGGCGGATCGCCGGAAAACTGACGCGGAACGTTCAAAAATCCGCGACTTGTCATAAAACGGTCATGCTTCTTTCGCACAAGCGTCATCACGGACGCTTAGGTCACGCTCAGCCCCAGCCTGGGCGTGAAGAAAACAGGAGAGATCCATGTCCACCGTGAAAGTCACCGTCTCGGCCCTGGCCGTGATTGCCGCTTCGGCCACCACTGCGGCCGCCCGCGACCAGATCCAGGTCTCGGGGTCGTCCACCGTGCTGCCCTATTCGACCATCGTGGCCGAACTGTTCGGCGAGAACATGGACTTCCCCGTTCCCGTTGTGGAATCCGGCGGCACCGGCAGCGGCCTGCAGAAGTTCTGCGAAGGCGTGGGCGAGAACACCATCGACATCGCCAATGCCAGCCGCCCGATGCGCGACGCGGAACGCGAAACCTGCACCGCCAACGGCGTGACCGACATCATGGAGGTCCGCATCGGCTATGACGGGATCGTCTTCGCCAACTCGGCTTCCGGCCCGGACTTCGCCTATACCCCGGCCGACTGGTTCAACGCCCTGTCCGCCAAGGTCGTGCGCGACGGCCAGGTCGTGGACAATACCGCGGCCAACTGGAACGAGGTGAACCCGGATATGCCCGACCAGGAAATCCTGGCCTTTATCCCCGGCACCAAGCACGGCACCCGCGAAGTCTTCGAGGAAAAGGTCATCATGGCCGGCTGCGAGGAATCGGGCGCCATGGAGGCCTTTGTCGCCTCGGGCATGGACGAGGACGCGGCCGAGGAAGCCTGCACCACGCTGCGCACCGACGGCCGCGCCGTGGACATCGACGGCGATTACACGGAAACGCTGGCCCGCATCGAAAGCTCGCCCAACGGCATCGGCGTGTTCGGCCTGTCCTTTTACGAAAACAACACCGACAAGCTGAAGGTCGGCACCATCGGCGGCGTCACGCCCTCGACCGAGACCATCGCCTCGGGCGAATACCCGGTGTCGCGCCCGTTGTTCTTCTACGTCAAGACCGCGCATTTCGACGTGATCCCCGGCCTGCCCGAATTCGTGCAGTTCTTCGTTTCCGACGAGATCGCCGGCCCCGACGGCCCGCTGGCCGAATACGGCCTGGTGTCCGACCCCGAGCTGGCCGCGACCCAGGAAGCCGTTGCCGCCGGAACGACGATGCAGTGATGCAAACGGGCGGCACGGGACAGCCCGTGCCGCCTTGCCGCCTTTCGTAAAGGATTGCCCGAATGCCGCTGTCATGGGCGTTGTTTGCAAGTTTCCTGCTGGCCGCCGCCGGTTACATCGTCGGCCGCAGCCGCGCCTTCGCGGCGGCCGGGTCCGACACCCGCAAGCTGCACAGCCGCCCCACCTATCACGGCTACAGCGTCGCGCTGACCGCGCTGCTGCCCGCGCTGGCGGTGATGGCGGCGGCCTCCATCCTGCGCCTGATGGGCGTCCTGCGCGTCGAGGCCATGCAGGTCGCGGGCGTCGTCGCCCTGATCGCCGCCATTGCGGGCCTTGGTCTGGGCGTGATGCGGATCGGCCAGCAATACCAGGCCCGCAACGCGGTCGAGCGGATGGTTCTTGGCCTTCTGATGCTGTGTTCGCTGATCGCCATCGTGACCACCGCCGGGATCGTCCTGTCGCTGCTGTTCGAAACCGGGCGTTTCTTCCAGCTTTACGACTGGAAGACCTTTTTCTTCGGCACCGAATGGACGCCGCGCTTCCAGGGCAATTCGCAGCTGGGCATCGTGCCCTTGCTGTGGGGCACCATGTATGTGTCGGCCATCGCGCTTTTGGTGGCGGTGCCCATCGGCCTGTTCGCCGCCGTCTACATGTCGGAATACGCGTCCCGCCGGGTGCGCGGCTTCGTGAAGCCCGCCATCGAGGTTCTGGCGGGCATCCCCACCATCGTCTATGGCCTGTTCGCGCTGATCACCGTGGGGCCCTTGCTGCGCGACTACTTCGCGCAGCCGCTGGGTCTGGGCAATTCGGGCACCTCGGTTCTGACCGCCGGTCTGGTGATGGGCATCATGCTGATCCCCTTCGTTTCCTCGCTGTCGGACGACATCATCAACGCCGTGCCGCAATCCCTGCGCGACGGGGCCCTGGGCCTGGGGTCCACCCCGTCCGAGACCGTGCGCCAAGTGGTGCTGCCCGCAGCCCTTCCGGGCATCGTCGGCGCGGTCCTGCTGGCCGCCAGCCGCGCCATCGGCGAGACGATGATCGTGGTCCTGGGCGCCGGTGCCGCAGCCCAGATGAGCCTCAATCCGCTGGAGGCGATGACCACCATCACCGTCAAGATCGTCAGCCAGCTGACCGGCGACAGCGACTTCAACTCGCCCGAGACGCTGGTGGCCTTTGCCCTGGGCCTGACGCTGTTCGTCATCACCTTGGCGCTGAACGTGGTCGCGCTCTACATCGTGCGCAAATATCGCGAGCAATACGAATGACCGACATGCCGCTGTCCTCCGCCGCCGCCGTGTCCGACCGCAAGCCCGCGTCGCTGCTGACGCAGGACGCGCGCACCAAGGCCCGCAACGCCGCCGAGAAACGCTTCCGCCTCTACGGCGCCGCGGCCATCGCCATTTCCATGATCGCGCTTGTGGTGCTGCTGGCGACGATCCTGACGGGCGGCGCGGGCGCATTCCGCCAGACCTATCTGAACATCCCCGTGGAACTGGACGCGGAAATCCTGGATCCCAAGGGCAACCGCGACCCGGCGGAAATGGCCAAGGTGCTGACCCTGTCCTATGGCCGCGTCCTGGACGCCGCCGTCGAGGCGACGGTCGCCCGCCACAACATCCAGATCGAGGGATTGTCCGAAAAGGACATCGACAACCTGATTTCCAGGGAAGCCTCGGCCCAGGTGCGCAACCGCGTTCTGGCGAACCCCGAGCTGATCGGGCAGACCGTCGAGTTCGACGTGCTGACGGGCGGCCGCATCGACGGCTATTTCAAGGGCCGCGTGACCATGGACAGCGCGGCGCGCGACAGCAACACCTCGCCCCAGCAGCTGCAACTGGCCCAGGAGCTTGCCGACCGGGGCGAGATCGTGACCCGCTTCAACTGGAACTTCCTGAAGTTCGCCGACGCGTCCGACCAGCGGCCCGAAGCCGCCGGCGTGGGGGCCGCGATCGTCGGGTCGTTCTACATGATGCTGGTGGTGCTGGTGCTGGCGGTGCCCATCGGCGTCGCGGCCTCCATCTATCTCGAGGAGTTCGCCCCCAAGAACCGCATCACCGACATCATCGAGGTCAACATCTCGAACCTGGCCGCGGTGCCCTCCATCGTTTTCGGCATCCTGGGACTGGCGGCCTTCATCAACTTCGCGGGGCTGCCGCAATCGGCGCCCATCGTGGGCGGGCTGGTGCTGACGCTGATGACGCTGCCGCGCATCATCATCCCGACCCGGGCCGCGCTGAAGGCGGTGCCGCCCTCGATCCGCGACGCGGCGCTTGGGGTGGGGGCGTCCAAGATGCAGTCGGTCTTTCACCACGTGCTGCCGCTGGCCACGCCCGGCATTCTCACGGGCATGATCCTGGGGCTGGCGCAGGCCCTGGGCGAAACCGCGCCCTTGCTGCTGATCGGCATGGTGGCCTTTATCCGCGACATGCCCGGCGGGCTGCCGCAAGGGTTGTTCGACCCGGCATCGGCCCTGCCGGTGCAGGTCTACAACTGGACGCAGCGGTCGGATCCGGCCTTCATCGAACGGGCCTCGGGCGCGATCATCGTGCTGCTGATCTTTCTTCTGTGCATGAACGTGCTTGCCATCTGGCTGCGCCGCAAGTTCGAGCGCCGGTGGTAATTGTCCCAAAGGAATCCACATATGTACGACACGAGCCGCGTGGAGAAAGCCGTGACCCAGGACGACATCAAGATCCAGGCCCGCAAGGTGCAGGTCTATTACGGCGACAAGCACGCGTTGAAGGATGTGGACGTGGACATCCTGGACAAGACCGTGACGGCCTTTATCGGCCCCTCGGGCTGCGGCAAGTCCACCTTTCTGCGCTGCATCAACCGCATGAACGACACCATCCCCATCGCCCGGGTCGAGGGCGAGATCCTGCTGGACGGCGAGGATGTCTATGACCGCCGCGTGGATCCCGTGCAGCTGCGCGCCAAGGTGGGCATGGTCTTCCAGAAGCCGAACCCGTTTCCGAAGTCGATCTACGACAACGTGGCCTACGGCCCCCGCATCCACGGCCTGGCCCGCAACCGGGCCGAGCTTGACGCCATCGTCGAAAAGGCCCTGCGCGGCGCGGCCCTGTGGAACGAGGTCAAGGACCGCTTGTCGGAACCCGGCACCGGGCTGTCGGGCGGCCAGCAGCAGCGGCTGTGCATCGCCCGCGCGGTGGCCACCTCGCCCGAGGTGCTGCTGATGGACGAGCCTTGCTCGGCGCTGGACCCCATCGCCACCGCCCAGGTCGAGGAACTGATCGAGGAGCTGCGCAGCCAGTTCTCGGTCGTGATCGTCACCCATTCCATGCAGCAGGCGGCGCGGGTCAGCCAGAAGACGGCCTTCTTCCACCTGGGCAACCTGGTGGAATACGGCGACACCGACGACATCTTCACCAAGCCGAAGGACAGCCGGACCGAGGCCTATATCTCGGGCCGGATCGGCTGACATTTCCATAAAGGGGCAGGACACATGAACCGCGAGAAGCATATCTCCTCGGCCTTCGACCGCGACCTGGAAACCATCCAGGCCCTGGCCGTCAAGATGGGCGGCATGGTCGAGGCCGCCATTTCGGACGCCGCCACCGCCCTGGAAACCCGCGACGAGGAACTGGCCGAACAGGTCCGCCGCCGCGACAAGGCCATCGACGCGCTGGAATCGCAGATCAACGAGGACGCGGCCCGCCTGATCGCCCTGCGCGCGCCGACCGCGACCGACCTGCGCATGGTTCTGGCGGTGATGAAGATCTCGCATTCGCTGGAACGGGTGGGCGATTACGCCAAGAACATCGCCAAGCGCACCCATGTCCTGTCCCAGATGCCGCCCATCGAGGGCGCGGGCCTGGCGCTGCGCCGGATGAGCCATGCGGTGGGCAAGATGGTCCAGGACGCGCTCGACAGCTATATCCGCCGCGATGCCGGGCTGGCCGCGGATGTGCGCCAGCGCGATCTGGAGGTGGACCAGATGTACAACGCGCTGTTCCGCGAGTTCCTGACCCACATGATGGAAGACCCCCGCAACATCACCGCCTGCATGCACCTGCATTTCATCGCCAAGAACGTCGAACGGATGGGCGATCTGGCCACCGCCATCGCCGAACAGGTGATCTATCTGGTCACCGGCGAGTTGCCCGACGAAAGCCGCCCCAAGGACAACAGCGTGCCCGGCATGGGACCGGACGTGGCGGCCGAGGCCTGACGCGATGTCGCGGCAATCCCCCTGCGTGTTGGTGGTCGAGGATGAAGGCGCGCAGCGCGAGGTGCTGCAATACAACCTTGAGGCCGAAGGCTTTTCCGTCGTGGTCGCCGACAACGGCGAGGATGCGTTGCTGCTGGTCCAGGAGGAACAGCCCGACCTGATGGTGCTGGACTGGATGCTGCCAAAGGTGTCGGGGATCGAGGTCTGCCGCCAGGTCAAGGCCGATCCCGCGACGCGAAGCATCCCGATCATCATGCTGTCCGCGCGCAGCGAGGAAACCGACCGCGTGCGCGGCCTGGAAACCGGGGCCGACGATTACGTCGTCAAACCCTATTCCGTGGTCGAGCTGATGGCCCGCCTGCGAACCCAGCTGCGCCGCACCCGCCCCGCCAGCATGGGCGAGCGGCTGTCCTTCGGCGACATCATCCTGGACGCTGCCGAACACCGCGTCTTCCGCGCGGGCCAGGCGCTGCACCTGGGTCCGACCGAGTTCCGCCTGCTGTCCACGCTGATGGAAAAGCCGGGCCGGGTCTGGACGCGCGAACAGCTGCTGGACCGGGTCTGGGGACGCGACATCTATGTGGACACGCGCACCATAGACGTGCATGTGGGCCGCCTGCGCAAGGCGCTGATGCAGAACGGCGGCAGCAATCCGGTGCGCACGGTGCGCGGCACCGGCTATTCTCTGGGCTAGGCGGCGTCAGGCCGGTTCGCGACAAAGGCCAGGACTTCCTCCAGGCCGGGAATGGCGTCGCCCGCCCCATGCCGCGTGACCTTCAGGGCGGCCGCGCCCGATGCCAGCCGCAGGGCCGCCGGAACATCGTCCCCCCGGTCGAGGCTTGCGGCGAAATAGCCGGTGAAGGTGTCGCCCGCACCCGTCGTGTCGACCGGATCGACCGCAAAGGCCGCCTGCCGATGAACGGTGCCGGTGGTCAGGTCGCGGTATTCGGCGCCCTCGCCCCCGCGGGTGATCAGCAGGCCCTGGACCGGCAGATCCCCCGGCATGGCCGCGAACAGTTCCTCGGCCTCGCCCGCGTTCATGGCCAGGATCGTGGCATGGGGCAGGACGGCCCGCAACGCCGCCAGGTCGAAGGGGGCGGCGGAATAGATCACGCGGGCGCCCGCCTGCCGCGCGATCCGCGCGGCCTCGACCTGGCAGCTGGTTTCGTTCTGGATCAGCAGCGTGTCCTGCGCCTTGATGGCCGACAAGGGCTTTTCCAGCATGGCGGGCGTGATGGCCCGGTTGGCGCCCGGATGGATGACGATGGCGTTCTCGGCCCGGCTGTCCAGCAGGATGTTGGCGTGGCCGGTGACCTGGCCCGGCAGGCGGGCGATATGGACGGTGCAGATGCCGCGGTCGGCCAGCCGCTCGACCACCCAGTCGTCACCCGTGCCCATGGCGCCCAGGTGTTGGGTGATGGCCCCCGCGCGGGCCGCGGCGATCGACTGGTTCGCGCCCTTGCCGCCCAGACCCTGGGCATAGCTGCGGGCGGCCAGCGTCTCGCCCGGGCGGGGCAGGTGGTCCAGCCGATAGACATGGTCGATATTGATCGAACCGAGGTTCCAGATTGCCATGGAATGGATGCTCCCTTTTCGGAAGGGGATGTTGCCGGAACCGGGAGGCTTGTCCAGCAATGAAAAACGCGCCCCGCAGGGGGGCGCGTCCGGTTCGCCGAGGCTGCCGATCAGCGCTTGTGGTGCAGCTTGCGCTTGTGCGGCGCCCACAGCCGCTTGTTCGTCAGATACAACAGCGAGGTCAGCACGACCAGCAGCAGCACCGACACCAGCCCGACCTGCTTGCGATGGGTCAGCTTGGGTTCGGCGGTCCACATCAGGAAGGCCGACACGTCGCGGGCCATCTGGTCGACCGTGGCGGGCGTGCCGTCCTCGTAGGTGACCAGATCGTCCGACAAGGGCGGCGGCATGGCGATGTTGCCGCTGGAAAAGGCGGTGTTCTGATACAGCACCGTGCCCGCCTGCTCGACCTCCTCGCCGGTATAGCCGGTCAGGAGCGCGTGGATGTATTCCGGTCCGCCAATGCCGTTCACCAGCTGGCTGATCCCGGTGCCGTAGGGGCCGTGAAAGGCCGCCCGCGCCTTGGCCATCAGCGACAGGTCCGGTCCCATGCCCTCGCCCGTGATGGCGGGGAAATGATCCGTCGGCAGGCGGGGACGTTCCTCGCCGGTTTCCGGGTCCAGGATGGGCGACAGGTTGGCGGCATAGGCTCGGACCTGATCCTCGGGCAGGCCGGGGCCGCCGGCGTCGTGCAGCGTGCGGATCGGCACGAACTTCATGCCGTGGCAGGCCGCGCAAACCTCGGTATAGACCTGCAACCCGCGTTGCAGCTGGAACTGGTCGAACTTGCCGAAGGGGCCTTCGAAGCTGAAGGCGATGTCCTCGATATGGGCCGCGCCATCGCTGGCGGCTTCCTCTTGCTCGCCCTCGGCGGCGGAATGGGCCTCGGCCTCGCTGGCGTCGTCCTCGGGCGTGCCTTCGATGTCGTCATGGCCTTCCTCGGCCACGACGCTGCCGGTCGTCTCGGCCGGAACGGCGGCCTCGTCGCCGGGGGTCACCTGGACGGCGTCGCCGGCAGGCTCGCCCGCGGCATCGGCGGCGGGATCCTCGGCGGCAGGGGTGTCGGCGGCAGGGGCTTCAGCGGCAGGGGCCTCGGCCGCGGGCGCTTGCTCGGCCGCCGGGGCGGCGCCGGTCGTGCCGCCGGGGACGGCTTGCGCGCCCGCATCCGGCGCGGGCGTCACCGCGGGGACCTCGGGGGCCTCCATCGGGGTCTGCTCGGCCGGGCTTTGCGTCGAGGTGGGTTCCGAGGATTGCGTCGGCGCGGTCGCGCGCTCTCCGGTTGGGGACTCTCCCGACCCGGCCTCCACCGTGGCGGCGGGCGAAGTGGCCGGAGCCTGGCCCGCGGGGGCCTGGCCTGCGTCGGGCTGGCCTGCGTCGGGCTGGCCCGCCGGGGTTTGGCCGATGGCCGGTTCGGACGACTGCTGCGTGCCGGCGCCCTGGGGCGCCGGAACCGGCGTGACCGCGTCCTGCGCAAGGGCCGCGCCCCCGGCAGAGATCGCCAGGGCCAGAGCAGCCGAGAGCGTCTTGGTTCTCAGGATCATTGTGTCGCTCTCCTTACTCGGCCATGCGCGTGGGCGCGTCGTAATGCGCAAGGTAGTCTTCCTCGATCGTGGCGGGCATCGGCTCGGGTTTCTCGATCACGCCCAGCAGGGGCAGGATGACCAGGAAATAGGCAAACCAATAGGCCGAGGCGATCAGCGAGATCGTGGCATAGGGTTCCTCGGCAGGCATGGCGCCGCACCACATCAGCAGCATGAAGTCAAAGGCCAGGAGCCAGAACCACCATTTGAACTGCGGGCGATAGCGGCCCGAGCGGACCCGGCTGGTGTCCAGCCAGGGCACCAGCGCCATGACCAGGATCGCGCCGAACATCGCCAGCACGCCGAAGAACTTGGCGTCGATGATGCCGAAGGACAGGAACTGGACGATCTGCACGATCCAGACATCGGCGGTGAAGGCGCGCAGGATCGCGTAGAAGGGCAGGAAATACCATTCCGGCACGATATGGGCGGGCGTCGCCAGCGGGTTCGCCTCGATGTAGTTGTCGGGGTGGCCCAGATAGTTCGGCATGAAACCCACCACCGCAAAGAAGACCACCAGCACGACGCCAAGCGCGAACAGATCCTTCAGCACGAAATAGGGCCAGAAGGGCAGGGTGTCCTTGGCGGCGTCTTCCTTGCTGGTGCGGCGCACCTCGACCCCGGTGGGGTTGTTGTTGCCGGTGGTGTGGAAGGCCCAGACATGGACAATGGCCAGGGCCGCGATGATGAAGGGCAGCAGGTAATGCAGCGAGAAGAAGCGGTTCAGCGTGGCGTTGTCCACCGCCGGTCCGCCCAGCAGCCATTGCTGCACCGCGCCGCCGACGCCGGGGATCGCGCCGAACAGGCCGGTGATCACCGTGGCGCCCCAGAAGGACATCTGGCCCCAGGGCAGCACGTATCCCATAAAGGCGGTCGCCATCATCGCCAGATAGATCAGCATCCCGATGATCCAGGTGACTTCGCGCGGCGCCTTGTAGCTGCCGTAATACAGGTTGCGGAAGATGTGCAGATAAACCGCCACAAAGAACAGCGAGGCGCCGTTCGCGTGCAGGTACCGCAGCATGTAGCCGCCGTTCACATTGCGCATGATGTGTTCGACCGACGCGAAGGCCATGTCCACATGCGGCGTGTAGTGCATCACCAGAACGATGCCGGTGACGATCTGGAGCACCAGGCAGAACATCAGAACGATGCCCCAGATCCACATCCAGTTCAGGTTCTTGGGCGTGGGGATCATGATCGTGTCGTAGATCACCCCGGCGATCGGCAGGCGGCGGTGAAGCCACTTTTCGAAGCCCGTCCTGGGCTCGTAATGGTCGTGCGGAATTCCGGCCATCGAGATCCCTCCTCAGCCCAGCTTGATGGTGGTGTCGTCGAGGAACTCGGCGACGGGAATGTGCAGGTTCTGCGGCGCGGGGCCGCGGCGGATGCGCCCGGCGGTGTCGTAATGCGAGCCGTGGCAAGGGCAGAACCAGCCGCCGAAGTCGCCCGCGCCGTCGCCGATGGGAACGCAGCCCAGATGGGTGCAGACGCCGATCTGGACCAGCCATTCGCCGGCCTCGTCCAGGGTGCGGTTTTCATCCGTGGCGGGCAGGCTGGGGTCGTTGGCGTTCTGCGCGTTGGGGTCGATCAGTTCGCTGACATCGACCGCGCGGCCGGCCTCGATCTCCTCGGCGGTGCGGCGGCGGATGAACACGGGCTTGCCCAGCCATTTCACGGTCAGCTGCGTGCCTTCCGCGACCCCGCTGACATCGACCTGGATCGAGGCCAGCGCCTGAACATCGGCCGAGGGGTTCATCTGGTTGACAAGCGTCCAGGCGGCGGCTCCGGCAGCCACCGTGCCTGCGCCCGCCGTGGCATAATAGAGGAAATCCCTCCGGGTGCCTACGTGTTCGTCTGCGTGGGACACGGGTGTATTCTCCAATTCGGGCCGGAGCAACCGGCCGATACGACAATCCGGGCCGCGTATCGTCGCAGCCTTCGCGCTGGCGGTTCTAGCCTTCAATTATCCGTCAGTCCAGCCGGTATGCCCGGCCGCGCCGGTCCATGGATCAACCCCTGTTGGAAAATTGTCGCGGGCATTTCGTCGCAGGTCCGGGGGCGGGCAGGGGGCCTTCAGCCCCCTCGGCCGCCGGCGCGGCCTTCACCCCCGAGGGTGCTTGGGCAAAGAAGAAGTCTAAAGCAGGCCCTGGCTGCGAAAGCTCAGTTCGCGCGACTTGCCGATGATCAGGTGGTCGTGAATGGTGATTCCCATGCTGTCGGCGGCCTGGGCGATGCGGGCGGTCATGGTGATGTCCGCATCCGAGGGCGTCGGATCGCCCGAAGGATGGTTGTGAACCAGGATCAGCGCCGAGGCGTTCAGTTCCAGCGCCCGGCGGATGATCTCGCGCGGGTAGACGGGCACGTGATCGACCGTGCCGCGGGCCTGTTCCTCGTCCGCGATCAGGACGTTCTTGCGGTCGAGGTAGAGGACGCGGAACTGTTCGATCTCGCGATGCGCCATGGCGGTGTGGCAGTAATCCAGAAGCGCGTCCCAGCCGGACAGCACCGGGCGGTGCATGACACGGGCCCGGGCCATGCGCTGCGCCGCGGCCTCGACGATCTTCAGTTCGGTGACAACGGCGGGGCCGACGCCCGAGACCTGTTCCAGCCGCGCGGCGGGAGCGGTCAGAACCCGGTTCAAGTCGCCAAAGGTTTCGATCAAGCGGCGGGCCAGCGGCTTCACGTCCTGGCGCGGAATGGCGCGGAACAGCACCAGTTCCAGCAGTTCGTAATCCGGCATGGCGGACGCGCCGCCCGCCAGAAAGCGGTCGCGCAGCCGGGCGCGGTGATCGGCCAGATAGGAGGGCGCCTTTCCCGGGGCAAGCGGCACCGGCGCCGCCTCGTCCGGGGCGGGCTGGAACAGCGGCAGGGGCATTTCGCCGAAGGTGCGATTCGAGTCCATGGGATCAGCATGGACCCGGGCCGGTGAAGAAACGGTTAACGGGGCCTGTCAGCCCCGCATCCCGTCCCAGAAGCTTTTCACCTTGTTGAAGAAGCTGTCCGACTGCGGGCTGTTGTCGGCCTGTTCGGCCTCGAACTCGCGCAGCAGTTCGCGCTGGCGGGCGGTCAGGTTCACGGGGGTTTCGACCACCAGCTCGATCAGCATGTCGCCCGCCTCGCCCGTGGCGCCGGGGCCGTGGCGCAGGGGCGGCATGCCCTTGCCGCGCAGGCGCATCTGGCGGCCGGACTGGCTGCCCGCCGGAACCTTCACGCGGGCGCGGCCGCCGTCGATCGTGGGCACCTCGACCTCGCCGCCCAGGGCGGCGGTGGCCATGCTGACCGGCACCTGGCAGGCCAGAACCTTGCCGTCGCGCAGGAAGATCGGGTGTTCCTTGACCTCGATGAAGATGTAAAGATCGCCCGCCGGACCGCCGCGCAGACCGGCCTCGCCCTCGCCCGCCAAACGAATGCGGGTGCCGGTTTCCACGCCCGCCGGAATGTTGACCGACAAGGTGCGCTCGCGTTCGGTGCGGCCCGCGCCGTGGCAGGCCTTGCAGGGGTTCTTGACGATCTGGCCCTGGCCGCCGCAGGTGGGGCAGGTGCGTTCGACCGTGAAGAAGCCTTGCTGGGCGCGGACCTTGCCCATGCCCGCACAGGTGGGGCAGGCGGTCGGCTGGGTCGCGCCCTCGGCCCCGGTGCCCTCGCATTCCTCGCAGGCGACCGAGCCTGGAACGGTGATGGATTTCTTCAGGCCCGCATAGGCTTCCTCGAGGCTCACACGCAGGTTGTAGCGCAGATCCTGGCCGCGTTGCGCCCGTGACCGGCCGCCTCCACCGCCGCGGCGGCCCATCATGTCGCCGAACAGATCCTCGAACACGTCGGCGAAGGCTGTGCCGAAGTCGCCCGGGTGGGCGCCGCGCCCGCCAAAGCCGTTGCCCATGCCGCCTTCGAACGCCGCGTGGCCGAAGCGGTCGTAGGCGGCCTTCTTTTGTTCGTCCTTGAGGCAGTCGTAAGCCTCGTTGGCTTCCTTGAAATGGGCTTCGGCCTGGGGATTGCCCTTGTTGCGGTCAGGGTGAAGTTCCTTCGCCTTTTGGCGATAGGCCTTCTTGATTTCCTCGGCCGATGCCCCGCGCGTCACGCCCAGAACCTCGTAATAGCAACGCTTGGCCATCTTTCGTCCTGTCTGGTTCCCCAACGAAACGGCCGGCCCGCGTTGTCGCACGGACCGGCCCCGAAAGGGTGCGGCCCGGATCAGCCGCGCTTCTTGTCTTCGCCGAGATCCTCAAAATCGGCATCCACGATGTCGTCATCGACGTCGCGCGGCTGGTCGCCGTCGTCGCTGCCGCCCTCGGCCGCGGCCTGGGACGACTTGTAGATGGCCTCTCCCAGCTTCATCGACGCATCCATCACGTTCTGGATGCCGCCGCGGATCTTGCCCGCGTCGTCCGACTTGACCGCTTCCTCGAGCGCGCCGATCGCGAGTTCGATCGCCTCGACCGTCGAGCCGTCGACCTTGTCGCCATGCTCCTCAAGCGACTTCTTGGTCGAGTGGATCAGGCTTTCGGCCTGGTTCTTGGCCTCGACCAGTTCGCGGCGGGACTTGTCGGCCTCGGCATTGGCTTCGGCGTCCTTCACCATCCGCTCGATATCCTCGTCGGTCAGGCCGCCCGAAGCTTGGATGGTGATGTTCTGCGTCTTGCCGGTGCCCTTGTCCTTGGCCGAAACCGACACGATGCCGTTGGCGTCGATGTCGAAGGTCACCTCGATCTGCGGCAGGCCGCGCGGCGCGGGCGGGATGTCCTCCAGGTTGAACTGGCCCAGAAGCTTGTTGTCGGCCGCCATCTCGCGTTCGCCCTGGAACACCCGGATCGTCACGGCGTTCTGGTTGTCCTCGGCGGTCGAGAAGATCTGCGACTTCTTGGTCGGGATCGTGGTGTTGCGGTCGATCAGGCGGGTGAACACGCCGCCCAGGGTCTCGATGCCCAGCGACAAGGGCGTCACGTCCAGCAGAACCACGTCCTTCACATCGCCTTGCAGCACGCCGGCCTGAATGGCCGCGCCGAGCGCCACGACCTCGTCAGGGTTGACGCCCTTGTGGGGCTCCTTGCCGAAGAACTCGGTGACGGCCTCGATCACCTTGGGCATGCGGGTCATGCCGCCGACCAGAACGACCTCGTCGATGTCGGACTTCGACACGCCGGCGTCCTTCAGCGCGTCAGCGACCGGCTTCATGGTGCGCTTGATCAGGTCCCCGACCAGCGATTCCAGTTTCGCGCGGGTCAGCTTGATGACCAGGTGCAGCGGCGTGCCGCTGTTCTTGTCCATCGAGATGAAGGGCTGGTTGATTTCGGTCTGCGAGGACGACGACAGCTCGATCTTGGCCTTTTCGGCGGCTTCCTTCAGGCGCTGAAGGGCCATCTTGTCCTTGGTCAGATCGACGCCATGCTCTTTCTTGAACTCCTCGGCGAGGTAGTTCACGATCCGCATGTCGAAGTCTTCGCCGCCCAGGAAGGTGTCGCCGTTGGTGGACTTCACCTCGAACAGGCCGTCGTCGATCTCCAGGATGGTGATGTCAAAGGTGCCGCCGCCGAGGTCATAGACCGCGATGGTCTTGCTGTCCTTCTTGTCCAGGCCGTAGGCCAGCGCGGCCGCGGTCGGTTCGTTGATGATGCGCAGGACCTCAAGGCCCGCGATCTTGCCCGCGTCCTTGGTCGCCTGGCGCTGCGCGTCGTTGAAATAGGCGGGCACCGTGATGACGGCCTGCGTCACCGGCTCGCCCAGATAGGATTCGGCGGTTTCCTTCATCTTCTGAAGGATCATCGCGCTGACCTGGGCGGGGGAATACTTTTCACCCTTCACCTCGACCCAGGCGTCGCCGTTGCCGCCGTCCACGATGTTGTAGGGGACAAGCTTCTTGTCCTTTTCCACGGCCTCGTCGCCGATGCGGCGGCCGATCAGGCGTTTCACGGCGAAAACGGTGTTGGTGGGGTTCGTGACCGCCTGGCGCTTGGCCGGCTGGCCGACAAGGCGCTCGCCGTCCGTGAAGCCCACGATGGAGGGCGTGGTGCGGGCGCCTTCGCTGTTCTCGATGACCTTGGGCTGGCTGCCGTCCATGATCGCGACGCAGCTGTTCGTGGTGCCGAGGTCGATGCCGATGACTTTTGACATGCTTGTTTCCTTCTTGCGGCGATTTCACTGGACTTCGGGTCCGTTTCGGCCCCCGAGGCCCGATCCCAAAAACACGTTTCCAGGTCCGGCTTCCCGGACGCTTCGGGGTGTATATAGGCATGGTTTCAACCCCCGCAAGCGCCGGATGCGGGCAATTTGCAGGGCTCAGTCGGCCGCGCCCCAGCTCAGCGATTCGTATTTGCGGGTGGTGAAGTTGATCAGAAGCCCCAGCATCATGGCGGCCAGGGAAAACCACAGCGCGTAAAGCGGATCGGTCTTGAGCGGCGTGTAATTGATGAACAGAAACCCCCGCTGCTGGTCGATGACGTGGAACAGCGGGTTCCAGATGAACCAGGGCAGCAGCACGTTGGGCACCACGTTGCCCACGAACATCTTGCCCGACGCGAACATGTTGATGCGCTGAAAGGCGGTGGTGATCAGCCTGGAGGCGCGCGGCGACCAGGGCCGGAGGCCCAGAAAGACCAGCCCGATGCAGCCGCCCGAGAACCAGGCCAGCAGATACATCGCCAGACAGCCCGGCCAGAAGTCGAACCGGATCGGCGCCGCCAGCACATGATACAGCCACAGGATCGCGATGCAGCTGATCGTCTGGCGATACAGCACCGCCAGGGCCGCCGAGGCGATCAGGATCGCGGGGTTCAGCGGCTCGTGCTTGATCAGCCCGCCCGAAACCGAATGGCTGCCCGCCACCGCGCCCGAGGCCTGCGTGTGGACCATGAACATGAAGATGCCGGACAGCAGATACAGGATGAAATCCCCCCGGATCGGCGACTGGCGCACCCCCATGATCAGGTAGATCATCAGAAAGGCCATCAGGAAGATGCCCGATTGCAGAACGGTCAGCAGCAGGCCCACGATCGCGTTGCGGTGGTCGTTGCGCAGGTTGTAGACCGTCTGGTGATAGATCAGCCCCAGCGTCGTTCCCGCGGCCTGGATGATCGTGTCGTTCTTCCGCTGGTTGAACAAGCCCGCGCGTCCCTTTCGCCTTTCGGCCCGCGGGCGCTTGCCCAAGCCGCTGGCCCCGATCATAAGGAAGTCTCGCCCCCGTCACAATCGGCGGGGCTGCGCTGATGCGGCCGTCGCGGAAGGAAACTGGATGCAATTTGAACGACTGACACTGGAAATGCGGCGCCTTGCGTTGCAGGCCGGCGCGCGCATCATGGAGATCTACGGGGCCGAGGATTTCGACATCCGCGCCAAGTCCGACGAATCGCCCGTCACCGCCGCGGACGAGGCCGCCGATGCGCTGATCGCCGAAGGGCTGCGCGCGGCCTTTCCCGACATTCCCCTGATCACCGAGGAGCAGGCCGCGAGCCACGCGCAAACGGCGCAGACTTTTCTGATCGTGGATCCCCTGGACGGCACAAAGGAATTCGTGCAGCGGCGCGGGGATTTCACCGTCAACATCGCCTATGTCGAAGACGGCGTGCCGCTGCGCGGCGTGGTTTACGCCCCCGCCAAGGGCCGGCTGTTCTATACCACCGCCGACGGCCGCTCGGTCGAGGAGCATGGCCCCTTCGGCGATGCGCCCGGCCAGACGGCGCCCATCGGCGTCAATCCGATCCCCGACAACCGCGGGTTGATGGTGGTGGCGTCGAAGTCGCACCGGGACGCGGCAACCGACAATTACATCGCCCGGTATGCCGTGCGCGACATGACCAGCGCCGGATCCTCGCTGAAATTCTGCCTTGTCGCCACCGGCGAGGCGGATCTGTATCCGCGCCTCGGCCGGACGATGGAATGGGACACGGCGGCGGGCGATGCGGTGCTGCGCGGCGCGGGCGGAGAGGTCGTGCGCTTTGACGACCACACGCCGCTCACCTATGGCAAGCCCGGTTTCGAGAACCCCTTCTTCATCGCCTTTGCCCCGGGCGTGCTGCTGGTGAAGGCCTGACATGTCGGTTCTGATCGTGATCCCCGCCCGCCATGCCTCGACCCGCTATCCGGGCAAGCCGCTTGTCGGCCTGCGCGGCGCGTCCGGCCAGCCGCGCAGCCTGATCCGGCGCAGCTGGGACGCGGCCATGGCGGTCGGCGGCGTGGACCGCGTGGTTGTCGCCACCGACGACGACCGCATCCGCGATCATGCCCAGGCCTTCGGGGCCGAGGTGGTGATGACCGGCGCGTCTTGCCGCAACGGCACCGAGCGCTGCGCCGAGGCCGTGGCGAACCTGGGCGTCTCGCCCGAGATCGTGGTGAACCTGCAAGGCGACGCGCCCCTGACCCCCGCCTGGTTCGTCGAGGATCTGGTGGCGGGCCTGCGCGCCGATCCCGCCTCGGACGTGGCGACCCCGGTTCTGCGCTGCACGGGGCAGATGCGCGCCGACCTGATCGCCGACCGCCATGCGGGCCGCGTGGGCGGAACCACGGCGGTTTTCGGCCATGACCGCCAGGCGCTTTATTTTTCCAAGGAAGTGATCCCCTTTGCGGCGGGCGACATCGGTGCGGACGCGCCAAGCCCGGTCTTCCACCATGTCGGCGTTTACGCCTATCGCCCCGCGGCGCTGGCCGAATACGCCGCCTGGGACGAGGGCCGGCTGGAGCGGCTGGAGGGCCTGGAACAGCTGCGTTTCCTGGAACGCGGGCGCCGGATCCTTTGCGTGGAGGTCGAGGCGCGCGGCCGCCGGTTCTGGGAGCTGAACAACCCCGAGGACGTGCCGCGCCTGGAAGCCATGATGAAGGAGATGGGGCTGGATTGAAGCATCTTGCGATTCGGGCGCGTTTGTCGAGAATCGTTGTCGGCCTTTGATCGCCTGGGCGTCAAATCGCCGACGCTCTGGTGATTCGGCTTGCAGGATGAAACATTCGCGGGTGACTTGGCGTTATGCCCCGTTCAGCCTATGGCTGCCGCAAGGATCAACAAAGGTGTCGTTTCATGACTCGTAAGGTAACCAAGGCCATCTTTCCCGTAGCTGGTCTGGGCACGCGCTTTCTTCCGGCCACAAAAAGCATCCCGAAAGAGATCATGACCCTGGTCGACCGGCCGCTGATCCAGTACGCCATCGACGAGGCGCGGGCGGCGGGCATCACCGAGTTCATTTTCGTGACCTCGCGGGGCAAGGGCGCGCTGGAAGATTATTTCGACCATGCGCACGAACTGGAAAGCAGCCTCAAGAAATCAGGCAAGAACGACCTGCTGGAAATCCTGCGCACCACCAACATGGAATCGGGCGCCATCGCCTATATCCGCCAGCACAAGGCGCTTGGCCTGGGCCATGCGGTCTGGTGCGCGCGGCGGCTGCTGACCGACGACGAACCCTTCGCGGTGGTGCTGACCGACGACGTGATCATGGGCGATCCGCCCTGCCTGCAACAGATGATCGAGGCTTACGGCGAAACCGGCGGCAGCATGGTCGCCACCATGGAGGTCGCCCCCGAGAAGGCGCAGGCCTACGGCGTTCTGGACGTGGCCGAGGACATGGGCGCCATCGTCAAGGCGCGCGGCATGGTCGAGAAGCCCCCCCTGGGCACGGCGCCGTCGAACCTGGCGGTGATCGGCCGCTATATCCTGGCGCCGACCGTGATGGGGAACCTCAACAAGCTGAAGGCCGGATCGGGCGGGGAAATCCAGCTGACCGACGCCATCGCCGACGAGATCGAGGCCGGGCGCGGCGTTTACGGCCTGCGCTTCCGCGGGCAGCGCTTCGACTGCGGGTCGAAGGCGGGCTTTCTTCAGGCGACCGTGGCCTTTGGCCTGGAACGCGACGAGCTGAAGGAAGAATTCGCCGAATACCTGCACGACATCATGTCCATGCGCCGGGCGGCCGAATAAGCGCATGGCGCGGACGGTTCTGGTGACCGGCGGCGCGGGCTATATCGGCTCGCACGCCTGCAAGGCGCTGGCGGCGGCGGGATACCTGCCGGTGACGCTGGACAACCTGTCCACGGGCTGGCGCGACGCCGTGAAGTTCGGCCCCCTGGTGCAGGCCGACCTGCTGGACCGGGCGGCGCTGGACGCGGCCTTCGCCGCCCACAAGCCCGTGGCCGTTCTGCATTTCGCGGCCCTCAGCCAGGTCGGCGAGGCCATGGCGGAGCCGGGCAAATACTGGCGCAACAACGTCGGCGGCTCGCTGAACCTGATCGAAGCCGCCATCGGCGCGGGCTGCCTGGATGTGGTCTTCTCCTCGACCTGCGCCACCTATGGCGACCGCGACGGCGAGGTTCTGGACGAGCAGACCCCGCAGGCGCCGCTGAACGCCTATGGCGCCTCCAAGCGCGCGATCGAGGACATGCTGGCCGATTTCGGCGCCTCGCACGGGCTGCGCTCGGTGATCTTCCGTTACTTCAACGTGGCGGGCGCCGACCCGGACGGCGAGGTGGGCGAGCATCACCGCCCCGAGACGCATCTGATCCCCCTGATCCTGGATGCGGTGGACGGCAGGCGCGCGGCGCTGACCGTGCACGGGACCGACTATCCGACCCCGGACGGGACCTGCATCCGCGATTACGTTCATGTCATGGATCTGGTCGATGCCCATGTGAAGGGATTGGAATGGCTGCGCGCGGGGCGCGGCAGCCGGGTCTTCTGCCTGGGCACGGGTTCGGGCTTTTCGGTCCGCGAGGTCGTGGACGCGACGCGCCATGTCACCAACCGGGCGGTGCCGATGGTTGATGGCCCGCGCCGGGGCGGGGACGCGGTCAGGCTGGTCTGCGGCAGCACCCGCGCCAAGGCGGAACTGGACTGGCGGCCGCAACGCTCCACAATGCCGCAGATGATCGCGGACGCCTGGCGCTGGCACCAGAACGGCGCCTATCGGGCGTGACCGGGGACCGGCCAAACGCCGTGCGGCGGGCGTGGTCGGCCTATCGCCAGCGATGGAAACGGCGCAAGCTGCTGTGGCGCTGCCTGCGCGCGGGCGGCGAGCTGACGCCGCTGGCCGACCGCACGGCGGCGATCCAGCCGGGCGACATCCTGGCCTTTGCCGCCGTGCGCAACGAGATGCTGCGCCTGCCGCAGTTCCTGGACCATTACCGCCGCCTGGGCGTCGGGCATTTCCTGATGGTGGACAATGCCAGCACGGACGGCACCGACGGTTTCCTGCGGGACCAGCCTGACGTGTCGCTGTGGCGGGCGGCGGGTGGATACCGGGCGTCCCGCTTCGGAATGGATTGGCTTGGCGCGCTGCTGTTCCGCCACGGCCACGGGCATTGGTGCGTGACCGCCGATGCGGACGAATTGCTGATCTATCCCGACTGGGACCGCCGCGCCCTGCCGGATCTGGTGTCCCATCTGGAGGCGGTGGGCCGTCCCGCCCTGGGCGCGATGATGCTGGATCTGTATCCGCGCGGCCCCCTGGACCGGGCCGAGGCCGGGCCCGAGGCCCCCCCGACCGAGCAGCTGCCCTGGTTCGACGCCGCGCCTTATCGCTGCGCGGTCGTGCCCCCCAAGCGCAACCGCATCCTGCGGGGCGGCGTGCGCGAGCGGGTGTTCTTTCCCGACGCGCCCGGGCGCGGACCGACCCTGAACAAGCTGCCGCTGGTGCGCTGGAACCGGCGGTATGTTTATGTCAATTCCACCCATTCCCTTCTGCCGCCCCGCCTGAACGACGAATACGACGGCCCCGGCGACCCGCGCCTGTCGGGCATCCTGCTGCACAGCAAGTTCCTGCCCGACAGCGCCGCCCGCGCGGCCGAGGAGCTGCGGCGCGGCCAGCATTTCATCGATCCCGGGCTTTATCGCCCTTATCACCAGGCCGTCGCCCGGGCGCCGGTGCTGTGGCACGACGGCTCGGTCCGGTATCGGGACTGGCGGCAGTTGCTGGACCTGGGGCTGATGGGCGCAGGCGACTGGCTTGCGACCGGCGGTTGACGGGTGCCGGACAGCCTTGCCAAATACGTGCAGCCGTAGCATTGCAGGCATCACGACGGACGAACGATGCGGTTTCGACGGGCAAGGGTGGCAATGCCGGGGCTAGGCACGCATTCGATCAGGCAACGGCTGCGCCGCCGCCTGGAACGCCAGCGCCTGATCGGGCGGGCGGTCCGGCGCAGGCGCGCGCTGCGGCCTTTGTCCGACCGCACCGGGCAGATCGGACCAAGCGACATCCTGTGCTTTGTCACGCTGCGCGACGAACGCGTCCGGCTGCCTTACTTCCTGGACTATTACCGCGCCATGGGCGTGCGGCATTTCCTGATGGTGGACAATGCCAGCACGGACGGCGGCACGGATTACCTGCGCCGGCAACCCGACGTGTCGCTGTGGTGGACCGACCACGGCTACAAGGACGCGCGCTTCGGCATGGACTGGATCGGCTGGCTGCTGTTGCGCCATGGCCGGGATCACTGGTGCCTGACGGTCGATCCCGACGAATTCCTGGTTTATCCCCATTGCGACCGCCGTCCGCTGGCGGCGCTGACCGGCTGGCTGGATTCCACCGGCCGCCGGTCCTTTCCCGCCATGCTTCTGGACATGTATCCCAAGGGTCCGGTCGAGGATGCGATCTGCGCCGAGGGCGAGGATCCCTTCCGTGTCGCCCGCTGGTTCGATCCGGCCAACTACTCGATCCAGAAGAATTCCCACTTCGGCAACCTGTGGATCCAGGGCGGCCCCCGGACCCGGGCCTTTTTCGCCCGGGATCCGCTGTCCGGGCCGGCGCTGAACAAGATCCCGCTGGTCAAGTGGCACCGGCGCTATGCCTATGTCAGTTCCACCCACATGCTGCTGCCGCGCGGGTTGAACCGCGTCTACGACGAAAACGGGGGCGAGCAGGTCTCGGGCTGCCTGCTCCATGCCAAGTTCCTGTCCTCTTTGGCCGCCAAGTCGGCCGAGGAACTGGACCGCCGGCAGCATTACGGCAACAGTCAGGAATACCGGGCCTATCACGCGGGGCTGCATCGCGGAGTGCGGCTGTGGTGCGGCGAGTCGCGCGAATACCTGGGCTGGCGGCAGCTGGAGGATCTGGGCCTGATCTCCCGCGGGAGCTGGGCATGACGGGAACGGTGCGCCTGGAAACAGTGCGGCTGGGCGTGGTGCTGCTGTGCCACGGGGATCTGGACATGGTGGCGCGGCTGGCGCGCATCTGGACCGGCGGCGGGGCGCGGGCGGCGATCCATGTCGATGCCAAGGTCGCGGCCGCGCGCCTGGCCGGGCTGCGGGATGCGTTGAAGGATTGCGGCCCCGTCATCTTTAGCAAGCGCCACCGCTGTTCCTGGGGACGCTTCAGCCTGGTGCGCGCCACCCAGGACGCGGCGGCCGAACTGCTGGCGCGCTTTCCCGACACGACCCATGTTTATCTGGCCTCGGGATCCTGCCTGCCGCTGCGGCCTGTCGGTGATCTGATCGCCTATCTGGGGGCCGATCCCGACCGCGACCATATCGAAAGCGTCAGCACCCGCGACGCGGGCTGGACGGTCGGCGGGCTGAACGCCGAACGCTTCACGCTGTTCTTCCCCTTCGACTGGAAAAAGCACCGCTGGCTGTTCGACCGTTTCGTGGACTGGCAGCGGCGCTGGCGCATCCGGCGGCGGATGCCTGGCGGGCTGACGCCGCATCTGGGGTCGCAATGGTGGTGCCTGACGGCAAAAACCCTGCGCGCGATCCTGGAGGATCCGCGCCGGGCGGAATTCGACCGCTTCTTCCGCCTTGTCTGGATACCCGACGAAAGCTACTTCCAGACGCTGGTGCGGCGCCATTCGACCCGGATCGAAAGCTGGTCGCTGACCATGGCCAAGTTCGACCACATGGGCCGGCCCTACCTGCTTTACGACGATCACATCCCCATGCTGGCCGAATCGCGCTGCTTCGTGGCCCGCAAGGTCTGGCCCGGCGCCACGGGCCTGCTGGCGCATTTCCCGCTGCCCGCCGAGGGCCCCCCGCAGGTCGATCCGCCGCAGCCCGCGCGGATTTCCCGCATCATCAACCAGACCGTGCGCCGCAGGGTGCTGGGACGGCCGGGGCTTTACATGCAAAGCCGCTTTCCCCGCAAGGACGCGGAAAACGGCAAGACCTCGGCCGCCTACGCGGTCATCCAGGGGCCGGGCGACATCTTCCACGGCTTCGAGGACTGGCTGCGCCAGCACCTGTCCTGCGATGTCCACGGCCACCTGCTGGCGCCGGAAGGGGTCGAGTTCGGGGGGCGGCCGCCGATCGGGCCGGGCGCGATCTCGTCGCACCCCCAGGTGCGCGACCACGACCCGCAGGGGTTCCTGACCTCGCTGATCCGCATCACGGACCGGATGCAGGTGTTCCAGTTCGGCCCGCGCGACAACCAGGCGCTGACCTGGTTCATGGCCACCGATCCCAATGCGCATATGCTGGTCGTCACCGGCGCCTGGAAGCTGCCGCTTCTGCATTCGGGGATGCCCTTCGACGACGTGCGGCGGGCCTTTGCGCATCTTCAGCGGACCGAGCTTGCGCATCTGGACGTTCTGAACTCGGTCTGGGTCCGCGCCCGGCTGCACCGGCACGACCTGGGCGAGTTCCTGATGAACCCCGGGGGGCTCCTTCAGGACTTCATGTTGCGGATCGACCCGCATTCCGCGCCCGTGACCGCGCTGCCGGCAATGCGCGATCTGACCGGGCTGGACCAGCTGCTGCGGCGGCTGCGCAATTCGGGCCTGCACCCGCGCCTGACGGGCGAGGATCTGCCCCCCATCGAACCTCCGACCCATGAAAGGGCGGCCGCAGAATGAGCCAGGGCTTCCGCAGCTTCGTGATCTTCGCCGAGATGCGCACCGGGTCGAACCTGCTCGAGGCGACGCTGAACGCCGTCAAGGGCGTCACCTGCTTTGGCGAGGCCTTCAATCCCTACATGATGGGCTGGCCCGACAAGAACGAGATGCTGGGCGTCACGCGCGCCGAACGCGAGGCCGACCCCCTGGTCCTGCTGGCGCGGCTGACCGGCAGGCCGGGGCATCTGGCGGGGTTCCGCTATTTCCACGACCACGACCCGCGCGTGCTGGACCCGATCATCGCGGACCGGCGCTGCGCCAAGATCGTCCTGACGCGCAATCCGCTGGACAGCTACGTCTCGACCCGGCTGGCCTGGGAAACCAACCAGTGGAAGCTGAACGAGACGGAAACCCCGATCCCCGCGCGCATCACCTTTGACGGAGAGGAGTTCCGCGCGATGCTGGCCGCAACCGAAGCGTTTCGGCTGGATCTCGTCGCCCGCCTTCAGGCGACCGGGCAATCGGCCTTCTGGCTGGGTTATGAGGATCTGCGCGACGCCGACGTGATGACCGGTCTGCTGCATTGGCTGGGCCGCACCGACCTGGACCGGGTGGAACCGGCCCGCGACCAGGTTCCCCAGAACCCTCAGGAACTGGCGCGAAAGGTCGCCAATTTCGACGCGATGCAGGCCGACCTTTCGGGCATGGACCCCTTCGGGCTGCACCGTTTGCCGAATTTCGAACCCCGGCGCGGGCCTGCGGTGCCCAGCTTTGTCGCCGCCGATGCCGGAAGGGGGCTGGTGTTCATGCCCTTGAAGGCAGGGCCGGACCGGGCGGTCCGAGACTGGCTGGCGGCTTTGGGTCCGGTCGAGGGCGGCTTCACCCAGTCCACCCTGCGCCAATGGAAGCGCGCCCGCCCCGGCCACCGCGGTTTCGCGGTCCTGCGCCATCCCCTGCTGCGCGCCTGGCATGCCTTTGATCACGTGCTGACGCGCGGCAGTGCCGAACAGCGCGATCTGCTGCGACGCCTGCACCGCGTGGCGCTGCCCGCCGAAGGGACGGATCTGACAGGCGATGCCCGGATTGGCGTGTTTGCCGATTTCCTGGCCTTTCTGCGCCGGAACCTCCATGGGCAGACCTCGCTGCCGACCCATCCGATGTGGGCCAGCCAGACCGAGGTGTTGTCCGGTTTCGCCCGCTTTGCCGTTCCCGACATGCTGGCGCGCGAGGACCGGCTGGCCGAGGATCTGCGGCATCTGGCGCGGGCGGCGGGCATCGAGGATTCCCGGCTGGACGTCGTCGCGCCCGCGATGGTTCCGACTGCGCTGCGCGACAAGACCCTGGCCGAAGCCGCGCGTGCGGCCTATGGGCGCGACTACATCGCCTTCGGTTTCGACCTCCTGCCTTGACCTGTCCCCGTGCCGTCGAAAAGGCTTTCACCTTTGTCCAAATATCCCGCGGGGGTCTGGGGGCGCGAAGCCCCCAGCATCGCCCCCGGTGTCACCCCCGGCGTCGCCCCTTGTGCGCCTAGCCCTGCAACAGCGCCGCCAGTTCCGCCTGCTTTTCCTTCACCAAACCCGCGTCCCCGTCCGATTCCAGGTTCAGCCGCACCACGGGTTCCGTGTTCGACTTGCGCAAATTGAAGCGCCAATTCCCGAAATCCAGCGACACGCCGTCCAAGTCGTCGCGTTCCCTTGCCTGCGGCTCGTATTTCTCGATCAGGCGGGCAATCGCCGCGTCGGGATCGTCGATGTGATAGTTCGTCTCGCCCGAGGACGGATAAAGCCGCATCCGCTCCTCCAGCAGTTCGGCCAGGGTCTGGCCCTTGCGCGACAGCAGTTCCACCATCAGCAGCCAGGGGATCATGCCGCTGTCGCAGTAATAGAAGTCGCGAAAGTAATGGTGCGCCGACATCTCGCCGCCATAGATCGCGCCCACGTCGCGCATCTTGCGCTTGATAAAGGCATGGCCGGTCTTGCTGACCACCGCCTCGCCGCCCGCCTCTCGGATCATCGCCCTGGTGTTCATGATCACGCGGGGATCGTGGACGACCTTTTCGCCCGGCGACTTTTCCAGAAAGGCCGCGCCCAGAAGGCCCACGATGTACTCGCCCGGAATGAAGCGGCCGTTCTCGTCGAAAAAGAAGCAGCGGTCGAAATCGCCGTCCCAGGCCACGCCCAGGTCGGCATTCTCGGCCTTGACCTTCTCGACCGTGACGGGCTGGTTCTCGGGCAGCAGCGGGTTCGGAATGCCGTTCGGAAAGCTGGAATCGACATTGTGGTGCATCCGCACAAAGGTCAGCGGCGCGCCGCGCCGTTCCAGTTCCGCCGCGATGGCGTCAAAGGTCGGGCCCGCCGTGCCGTTTCCGGCGTTCACCACGATCTTCATGGGCTTCAGCACCGAGACATCCACGAAATCCGCCATGGCACGCGCGTAATCGGCGCGCGCATGGCTGAAATCGGTGACGCTGCCCTTGGCCGCAGGCGCGAAGCTGCCCGAGGTCGCCAGTTCGACGATCGGCGGCAATTCGGTCGCCGGATCCAGCGGGGCGGAGCCACGCCCCACGATCTTCATGCCGTTGTAGTTGATCGGGTTGTGGGACGCGGTGACCTCGATCCCGCCGTCGGTGTCGTGAAAGCCGGTGTGGAAATACACCTCCTCGGTTCCCGCCAGGCCCAGGTCCAGCACGTCGGCACCGCCGTCCGTCAGCCCCTCGATCAGCGCGGCGGCCAGTTCCGGCGAACTTTCGCGGCTGTCGCGGCCCACCACGACCCGCTTGGCCCCGCGAGCCTGGGCGAAGGCCCGGCCGATCCGGTAAGCCACGTCGGCGTCCAGGTTCTTGCCCAACTCGCCGCGCACGTCGTAGGCTTTGAAGCAGGTGATCTCTCGGGGGCCAAGGTTGCTGCGGTCAGACATGGGCGCGGATCCTTTATGCGCAAGGGTTGGTTCAATCGCTAACAGCTTGGCCCGGAAATTCAAGGCAGTGGTCCTTTCGGACCAAGTGACGCCAAGCGCGGGCCGCGCTAGACGGGGGCAAACGCACGAGAGGGACAAATGGATACGAAATCCTTAATCGCCGCCTATTACGACGCCTTCAACGCGGGCCGCACCGACGACATGCTGGCCCTGCTGCACGACGAGGTGGAGCATCACGTGAACGAAGGCGGCATCCGCCGGGGCAAGGCGCTGTTTGCCGAGTTCAACGCGCACATGACGGCAAGCTACAAGGAAACCCTGACCGACATGGTGGTCTTCGCCAACGAGGCGGGAGACCGCGCGGCGGCGGAGTTCGTGGTGAACGGCACCTACCTGAAGACCGACGAAGGCCTGCCCGAGGCGAAGGGCCAGACCTACCGCCTGCCTGCGGGCGCCTTTTTCACCATCCGCGACGGCAGGATCGCCCGCGTGACGACCTATTACAACCTGGCCGACTGGATGCGGCAGGTCAGCCGATGAGCGTCACCACGCGCGTCCTGACCGGAGAAGCCCTGGCCGCCGCGCTGGAGGATGTCGCGCGTCTGCGCATCCGCGTGTTCCGCGACTTCCCCTATCTTTACGATGGAAACGAGGATTACGAACGCGACTACCTGCGCGCCTATCAGTCGCCCGGCGCGGTGGTCGTGGCGGCGATGGAGGGCGCCCGCGTCGTCGGCGCCGCCACCGGCGCGCCCATGGCCGACCACGCCGCCGATTTCGCCGCGGCCTTTGCCGACCGGCCCGAGCCGTTGGACCAGATCTTCTACTGCGCCGAATCGGTGCTGCTGCCCGAATATCGCGGCCAGGGCATCGGCCATGCTTTTTTCGACGCGCGCGAAGCCCATGCCCGCGATCTTGGCCTGACCCACAGCGCCTTTTGCAGCGTGATCCGCCCGGCCGGACATCCGGCCCGGCCGGCCGGCTATCGCCCTCTGGACGGGTTCTGGCGCAAGCGGGGCTATGAGCCGCTGCCCGGCGTCATCGCGCATTTTTCCTGGAAGGATCTGGGCGAGGCCGCCGAAACCGAGAAACCCCTGCAATTCTGGATGCGCCGCCTGTGAAGATCGCCGCCAGCGCCTATCCCATCGACTGGTTCGACAGCTTTGCCGACTACGAGGCGAAGCTGGCCCGCTGGGTCGCCGAGGCCGGTGGCGCCGACCTGCTGGTGTTTCCCGAATACGGCGCGATGGAGCTTGCCTCGCTGGGCGGGCGCGACGCGGCGGGCGATCTGGAAGCCTCGCTGCACGAGGCCGGGCGGCACTGGCCGCAGGTCCAGGCGCTGCATCTGCGGCTGGCGGCAGCGCATGGGTGCCACATCCTCGGCGCCTCGGGGCCGGTCTTTGAAGGGCCGCGTCCGGTCAACCGCGCGGTTCTTTATGGTCCCGAAGGCATCATCGGCCATCAGGACAAGCAGATCATGACCCGGTTCGAACGCGAGGCTTGGGATGTGACGGGCGCCCCGGGCTTGCGGATCTTCGATACGGCGCTTGGCCGGATCGGGGTTCTGATCTGCTATGACAGCGAATTTCCGCTGCTGGGACGGGTGCTGGCGCAGGCGGGCGCGGAACTGCTGCTGGTGCCGAGCTGCACCGACACGGTGGCGGGCTTCAACCGCGTGCGCATCGGTGCGATGGCGCGCGCCCTGGAAAGCCAATGCGTCGTGGTGCAGTCGCCCACGGTCGGAGCCTGCGACTGGATGCCCGCGCTGGACGAAAACCGGGGGCGCGCGGCCATTTACGGCCCGCCCGACGGCTTCTGGCCGGAAACCGGGATCATCGCGGAAGGTCCGATGGACCGGCCCGGCTGGGTGACGGCCGAGGTCGATCTGTCCCGCGTGTCCGACAGCCGCCGGAACGGCGCGGTTCTGCCCTTTGCCCATTGGCCGGAAAGCGATGGCATCGGGCTGACGGGCTGACGGGCAGGCAACTCTTTTTTAACGGATTGCGTTTTATCAAGGTCGGCACCTTCCACGCCGTCTTTTCGGGCCATGTTTCGCGGCAATGCTGCATATCAACGACACCATCACCATCGAGGAGTGGGAGCTGACCGAGCAGTTCACCAGATCCCAGGGACCGGGCGGGCAGAACGTCAACAAGGTCGAAACCGCGGTCGAGCTGCGGTTCGAGGCCGCGCGTTCGCCGAACCTGCCCGACGCCGTGAAGCGCCGCCTGGAACGGCTGGCGGGGCGGCGTTGGACGCGCGACGGCGCGGTGGTGATCCTGTCGCAGGAAACCCGCAGCCAGACCCGCAACCGCGACATCGCGCGCGAAAGGCTGGCCGACCTGATCGGGCGCGCCGCCGAACCCGTCAAGCGGCGGGTCGCGACAAAGCCCACATGGGGCAGCCAGCAGCGGCGCCTCAAGGCCAAGGCCACCCGCGGAGAGGTCAAGACCCTGCGCGGCAGGGTGGAGGATGGCGAATGATGCCCTGGGGCCAATCGCTGCGCCTGCTGCTGGGCTGGCGCCCCGCCGCCATGCAGGTCGGCGCGATCTGCCGCCGCCCGGACACCGGCGAGGTTCTGCTGATCACCAGCCGCGGCACGGGCCGCTGGGTCATTCCCAAGGGCTGGCCGATGGAGGGCAAGACCCTGCCCGGCGCCGCCGCCACCGAAGCCTGGGAGGAAGCGGGCGTCGAAGGGCATGTCCACGAGACCGAGATCGGCCGCTATCGCTATGACAAGGAACAGGACAGGGGCTGGTCCGTCCCGGTCGAGGTTCGCGTTTTTCTGATGGATGCCGAACACATGCGGCCCGACTTCCCCGAAGCCGGGCAGCGCAAGCGGCGCTGGTTTTCGCCTCGGGAAGCGGCACAACTTGTGGTTGAGCCAGATTTGAGGAAGATCCTGCTTGCATTGCCAAAGCTGTCCGGCTGACATGCGGGCATGACCCGGCCCAACCGCGACTACCGCACGCTCGACAAGGATCTGGGGCGGATCACGATTGCCGAATCCGCCCAGTTCCATGCCCTCCGCCCCGTTCTGCAACTGGGGGCCGGGATTCTGCTGGCGGTGTCGCTGATCTTCCTGGCCCTGGGCGTCACCGGCCATCAGCCCGGCCTGATCGCCGTCGGCGCGGGCTTTATCGTGGCGGGCTGGCTGGGCCTGTCCATCGGGGCGAACGACATCGCGAACTCGCTGGGACCGGCGGTCGGGGCGGGGGCGATCGCCATCGGTCCCGGCCTTGCGCTTGTGGGCCTGGCGGAAATCGCGGGCGCGGCCCTGGCGGGCCATGCCGTCACTTATCGGCTGGCCGAGGGGATCGTGGACACTGCCGTTCTGACCGGGGAGGCCGGGCAGATCGTCATGCTGGCCGCGCTGATCGCGGCGGCGGGCTGGATCACGATCGCGACGGGGGCGAACCTGCCGGTCTCGACCTCGCATTCCATTGTCGGCGCCATTGCCGGAGCGGGACTGGCGGCGGCGGGATCGGCGGCGGTATCCTGGGGGGGGATCGCCGCCATGGCCCTGGCCTGGATGCTGACGCCCCTGGCGGCGGCGGTCTTGGCCGGGGCGCTGCTGGCGCTGCTGCGGCTCAAGGTGGCCGAGGCGCCGGATCGCGGCCGCGCCGCCCGCGCCTGGCTGCCGCCGCTGATCGGCGCCATGGTCGGGCTGTTCGTCGCCTATGTCGCGGCGCTGCTGCCCGTGCTGTCGCTGCGCCTGCCCCAAGCCCTGCTGCCCGGCGCCGCGGCGGGGCTGGCCACGGCGCTGCTGATGCGCGGCCGCGTCAACCGGCTGCTTGTCCAGGCGGGGGACGACAAGCCGGGGATGAAGCGTCTCTTGCGCCAGCCCCTGCTGTTTGCCGCCGTGATGATGGCCTTTGCCCATGGCGCCGGCGATGCGGGCAATGTCGCGGGACCGCTGCTGGTGATCCTGACGCCGGACCACCAGGGGGAGTTGCCCGCGCCGTTGCTGTTGCTGGCGGTGGCGGGCGCGGCCATCGCGCTTGGCGCCGTTCTGTTCGGCCGCCGCCTGGTCGGCATGGTGGGCGAGGGGATCACCCGCCTGAACCCCGCCCGCGCCTTCTGCATCACGCTGGCGACCGCCCTGATCGTGCTGGTCGCGTCCGCCTGGGGGTTGCCGGTCTCGTCCACGCATGTGGCCGTGGGCGGCGTCTTCGGCGTGGGCTTCGTGCGCGAGCTGCTGGACCGGCGCGCCGACCGCCAGCGGGCCTTGCTGCCGGTCGAGGAACGCCGCCGCCGCCAACTGATCCGCCGCAGCCACGTCGCCACCATCACCGCCGCCTGGGCGGTGACGGTGCCGGTCACGGCGGCTTTGGGCGGGTTGTGCTGCCTGGCGATGCTGCGGCTGGCGGGGCTCTAGGCGGCTTCAGACCACCACGTCCAGCCGGGCCTGCTGGCCTGTCCCGAAGACGCGGCGATAGCGCGCCAGCTCCTCGGCCGGGCCGGTGGCCTTGGCGGGGTTGTCGGACAGCTTGACCGTGGGACGCCCATCGGCCGACACCGCCTTGCAGACCAGGCTGAAGGGCGCAAGCCCGTCGCCCGCGACCAGCCCTCGGAAATCGTTGGTCAGCAGCGTGCCCCAGCCGAAGCTGACCTTCACGCGGCCATGGAACTGGTGGTGCAGCTCGACGATCTTGGCGACATCCAGCCCGTCCGAAAAGATGACCAGCTTGCGGCGCGGATCCTCGCCGCGTTCCCGCCACCAGCGGATCGCGGTTTCGGCCCCTTCGGCGGGGTCGCCGCTGTCGATGCGGATGCCGGTCCAGCCCGCCAGCCAGTCGGGCGCGCCCTTGAGGAAGCCTTCGGTCCCGTAGGTGTCGGGCAGAATCATGCGCAGGTTGCCGTCGTGTTCCTCGTGCCAGTCGGCCAGAACCTCGTAAGGGGCGCGGCGCAACTCCTCGTCCGTGTCGGCCAGGGCGGCATAAACCATCGGCAGCTCATGGGCGTTGGTGCCGATGGCCTCGATGTCGCGGCGCATGGCGATCAGGCAGTTCGAGGTGCCGGTGAAGCGTTCCCCCAGTCCCTCGATCATGGCCTGCACGGCCCAGTCCTGCCACAGGAAGCTGTGGCGCCGCCGCGTGCCGAAATCGGCGATGCGCAGGTCGGGCAGGGTGCGCAGCACCTCGATCTTTTCCCACAGGCGCGTCATGGCGCGGGCATACAGCACCTGCAATTCGAAACGCCCCAGGGTTTGCAGGACGGCGCGGGACCGAAGCTCCATCAGGATGGCAAGCGCCGGAATTTCCCACAGCATCACCTCGGGCCAGCGGCCTTCAAAGGTCAGTTCGTATTGCCCGTCGCGCTTGTCCAGCTGATAGGGGGGCAGGCGCAGGTTCTCCAGGAACTCCATGAAATCGGGGCGGAACATCTGGCGCTTGCCGTAGAACGTGTTGCCGCGCAGCCAGGTGGATTCCCCGCGCGTCAGCCGCAGGCCCCGGACATGATCCAGCTGTTCGCGCAGCTCGGCTTCGTCGATCAGCTCGGCCAGGCGGATGGATTTGGTGCGGTTGATCAGGCTGAAGCGGACAACGGTATCGGGCCGGTTGCGAAAAATCGACTGGCACATTAAAAGCTTGTAGAAGTCCGTGTCGATCAGAGACCGGACGATGGGGTCGATCTTCCACTTGTGGTTGTAGACGCGGGTGGCGATATCGACCATCGGCTTTACTCCAGTTTGACGCCCGCGGCAGCCATGCCGGCGCGGGCGCGGTCGCGGCTGCCGTCCAGGTCGATCGCGCGGGTCGCGGATTCGATCACGGTGGCGGTGAAGCCCAGCTTCGCGGCGTCCATCGCGCTCCAGGCGACGCAGAAGTCATGGGCCAGGCCCACGAAGAACAGGTCCGTCAGGCCCCGGTCGCGCAGGTATCCGGCCAGGCCGGTGGGGGTGGCATGGTCGTTCTCGAAAAAGGCGGAATAGCTGTCGATCCCCGGACGGAAGCCCTTGCGGATCACCAGATCGGCGCGGTTCCGGTCCAAGCCGGGGTGGAAATCCGCGCCCTTCGTGCCGATCACGCAATGGCCGGGCCACAGCACCTGCGGGCCGTACGGCATCTGCATCAGGCTGAACGGATCCGCGCCCGGGTGGTTGGCGGCAAAGCTGGCATGGTTTGCCGGGTGCCAGTCCTGGGTCAGCACCACGGCGTCGTGATCGGCCATCAGGGCGTTGATGGGGGCCACGATGTCGTCCCCGCCCGCCACGGCCAGGGCGCCGCCGGGGCAGAAGTCGATCTGCATGTCGATAACGATCAGGGCGCGCGGCATCGGTTCCCCCTTTCCCGGGATGATCATGCCTAGGAACTGCGCGCCCTGGGGTCAATGGCTTGCAAGACCGGGCATTGCTGGCTAAGGCCGCGCCCATGCTGACCGTTGCCGCGCTGTATCACTTTACCCGCTTTGCCGACCCTGCCGCACTGAAAGGTCCGCTGGCCCGGACGGCCTGCGCCCATGGCGTTCGCGGCACGCTGCTGCTTGCGGCCGAGGGGATCAACGGCACCATCGCCGGGACGCGGCGGGGCATCGACGCGGTGCTGGCCCATATCCGGGCCCTGCCGGGCTGCGCGGGGCTGGAATGGAAGGAAAGCGCGGCGGACGCCATGCCCTTCGGCAAGATGAAGGTGCGTCTGAAACGCGAGATCGTGACGATGGGCCAGCCCGATGTCGATCCCCGCGCCTCGGTCGGTCACTATGTCGAGCCCGCCGACTGGAACGCGCTGATCACCGCGCCCGACGTGGCGGTGATCGACACCCGCAATGATTACGAGGTCGCCATCGGCAGTTTCGCCGGCGCCGTCGATCCGGGCACCCGCAGCTTCCGCGACTTTCCGGCATGGTGGCGGGCCAATGCGGACCGCTTCGCGGGCAAGCGCATCGCCATGTTCTGCACCGGCGGCATCCGCTGCGAGAAATCGACGAACTGGCTGCTGTCGCAGGGCGTGGGCGACGTGTTCCACCTGAAAGGCGGGATCCTGAAATACCTGGAGGACGTGCCCGCACGGGACAGCCTGTGGCAGGGCGAGTGTTTCGTCTTCGACGGGCGCGTCAGCCTGACCCACGGCTTGCAGCAGGGCCGCCATGGCCTCTGCCACGCCTGCCGCCGCCCCCTGGCCCCCGAGGACCGCGAGCGGCCGGAATACGAGGAAGGCGTTTGTTGCCATTGTTGCGTCGGGGAATACGACGAGGCTGACCGGGCGCGGTTCCGGGAACGGCAGCGGCAGGTCGCGCGGGGCGAGTTGAAGTTCGAAGGAATTGTCCTCTCGCCAGGTCGAGAAAGTCCCTGTACGCCTTGACGTGATTCCAAACGGGGTTTGCAATGGCGCTGATTTACAAGGGTACTACAGGGAACAACCGTCTCAAGGCAGACAATGTGTTTCCGTATGGCGATGTGGTTCAAATGCACGGATACGCCGGAGATGACGAACTGTCGGGCGCGTTTCTGCACGGCAACAAAATTTTCGGGGATGCGGGAAATGACACCTTGCGAGGTGGCGCTGAAACCAACCTGCTGGATGGCGGCGACGGCAATGACGTCCTGGATGCTTGGATAGGGGATTATTCAATCCTTCGGGGAGGCGCTGGAAATGACCGGATCATCGGAGGCGACGCGGGCGGACTTCTGGACGGCGGCCAGGGCATAGACACGATGACTGGCGGCGATGGCGGCGACACCTACGTTGTCAATCATCTGCGTGACGAAATAACCGAGATTTACAGTCCTTACTACGACAACGACCCGAATCCTGCCGATCAGGTGAACGCCTGGGTCAGCTGGACCCTGGGCGCCAATCTGGAAAACCTTCTTTTGCAAGGCAAGGCCGCGATCAACGGCACCGGCAATGGGCTTTCCAACCTGATCGTCGGCAATGCTGGCAACAATAGTCTGTCAGGTGGCCGTGGTGCCGACACCCTGGAGGGTGGACTGGGCAACGACACCCTCGATGGCGGAGCGGGCACGGACACGATCCGCTTCGCGGCCAGCCTGGCCGTTTCGGTCAATCTTTCGAAGGTTGCCGCTCAGAACGCCGGCCTGGGACTGGACACCATCCGCAATGTCGAAAACGTCGTGACCGGCGCGGGCAATGACCGGATCGTCGGCAACGGACTGGCGAACACCTTGACGGCGGGGACGGGCAATGACGCGCTCGTGGGCATGGCGGGCAACGACCGCCTGCTGGGGCAGGCAGGCAACGACCGCCTCCAGGGCGGAACCGGGGCCGATACGCTGGCTGGCGGGATCGGCGCGGATCAGTTCCTGTTTGCCAGGGGCGACGGTGCCGACCGGATCGCGGATTATCAGGACGGGCTTGACCGCATCGTCATCAGCGGCGGGGCCGAAGCCTTCGGGCAGGTCAGGATTGCCGACATCGGCGCGGATGCCCGGATCGCCTTCGGCGACGTGACCGTCATCCTGACGAATGTCGATCACGCCCGGCTTGGGCCCGAGGATTTCGTTTTTACCTGATGACCCAGGGGCGGGGCGCCCCTTACCGCCCCGTTCCCAATCCGCCTGCCGAGATCGCCGCCATGTTCAGGATGTCGTTCACGGTCGAGGTGGTGGAACAGATCTGGATCGGCTGCGGCACGCCGGTCAGGATCGGGCCGATCACCGTGGCGCCCGCCATTTCCTGCATCAGCTTGACGCTGATGGACGCCGAATGGCGCGCGGGCACGACCAGCACATTGGCAGGCCCTGTCAGGCGGCTGAAGGGATAGCGCGCGGCCGAGTCCATGTTCAGCGCCACATCCACGGTCATCTCGCCCTCGTATTCGAAATCGACGCCGCGGCGGTCCAGGACCTTGGGCGCCTCGGCCATCTTGATCGCGCGTTCGCTGACCGGATAGCCGAAGTTCGAGAAGGACAGAAAGGCCACGCGGGGTTCAAGCCCCAGGCCGCGCGCCACGGCGGCGCCGCGGGTGGCGATGTCGGCCAGATCCTCGGCTTCGGGCCATTCATGGACCAGGGTGTCGCCGATCAGCACGATCCGGCCCTTGTGCAGGACGGCGGACACGCCGACGGCCCCGTCCTGCGGGCGCAGGTCGAAGACCTTGCCCAGTTGCGCCAGCACCGGGGCGTTCTTGCGGGTCGCGCCGGTGACAAGCCCGTCGCCATGGCCATGCGCCAGCATCAGGGCGGCAAAGACATGGCGGTCGCGGTTGGCCAGCTTGTGCGCGTCCTCGCGGTCCACGCCCTTGCGTTGCAGGCGGGCGTAAAGGAACTCGTGATACGCATCCAGATGCCGGGAATTGGCGGCGTTCACCACCGTCAGTTCGCGCACCGCGTCGCCCAGGCCCGCCGTTTCCAGCTTTTCCTTCACATCGGCCTCGCGGCCCACGACCAGGGCCTGGCCCATGCCGCCGCGCTGCCAGGCGACGGCGGCGCGCAGCACGCGGGGGTCGTCGCCTTCGGCAAAGATCATGCGCGCCTGGCTTTGGCGGGCGCGGGCATGGATGCCTTGCAGGATGGCGGCGGTCGGATCCATGCGGTTCTTCAGCGACTGGACATAACCCTCCATGTCGATGATCGGGCGGCGGGCCACGCCGGTGTCCATGCCCGCGCGCGCCACCGCGGGCGGCACGACATGGATCAGGCGCGGATCGAAGGGCGTCGGGATGATGTAGTCGCGGCCGAATTGCAGCTTGCGGCCATAGGCCACCGCCACCTCGTCGGGCACATCCTCGCGCGCAAGGGCGGCCAGCGCCTCGGCGCAGGCGATCTTCATCTCGTCGTTGATGGCGCGGGCATGGATGTCCAGCGCGCCCCGGAACAGGTAGGGAAAGCCCAGGACGTTGTTGACCTGGTTCGGATAGTCGCTGCGCCCGGTGGCGACGATGGCGTCGGGGCGGACGGCATGGGCGTCCTCGGGCGTGATCTCGGGGTCGGGATTGGCCATCGCGAAGATCACCGGGTTGTCGGCCATGCTTTCCACCATGGCCTGCGTCACCGCGCCCTTGGCCGACACGCCCAGGAACACGTCGGCGCCGCGCAGGGCGTCCTCCAGCGTGCGCGCCTCGGTCGCGACCGCATGGGCCGATTTCCACTGGTTCATCCCCTCGGTCCGGCCCTGCCAGATGACGCCCTTGGTGTCGGCCATGATGCAGTTTTCATGCCGCGCGCCCATCGACTTCAGCAGTTCCAGGCAGGCGATCCCGGCGGCGCCCGCGCCGTTCAGGACGATCTTCACGTCCTCGATCTTCTTGCCCGAAAGTTCCAGCGCGTTCAGCAGGCCCGCAGCGCAGATCACCGCCGTGCCGTGCTGGTCGTCGTGAAAGACCGGAATGTCCATCATTTCCTTCAGGCGCTGCTCGATGATGAAGCATTCGGGCGCCTTGATGTCCTCGAGGTTGATGCCGCCGAAGGTCGGTCCCATCAGGCGCACGGCGTTGACGAACTCGTCCGCGTCCTCGGTGTCCAGCTCGATGTCGATGGCGTTCACGTCGGCGAACCGCTTGAACAGCACCGCCTTGCCCTCCATCACCGGCTTCGAGGCCAGCGCGCCCAGGTTCCCCATTCCCAGGATCGCCGTTCCGTTGGAAATCACGGCCACCATGTTGCCCTTGGTGGTGTAATCATAGGCCGTTTCGGGCCGGTCGGCGATGGCCTGGACGGGCACCGCGACGCCCGGCGAATAGGCCAGCGACAGGTCGCGCTGCGTCGCCATGGGGGTGGATGCCACCACGTCGAATTTCCCCGGGCGCGGCTCCATGTGATAGGCCAGGGCCTCCTCGGGGGTGATGCGGGCGCTGCGGGGGGTCTTGTCGGCCATGGTGCTTCTCCGGGACTGGTGATCCCGTTTAACGTCGCGTCACCGCTGGCTCAACAGGCTTCGCGGGCAAGGCTGTGTTGCGCAATCGGACGGGTCACATGCTGACCTTGACGAAGCTCTCGCGCAGGGCGGCGGACCAGGCCGCGCTCATCCGGGCGAAGTCGGCGTCGCCGTCTCCGATCCGGCGGCGGGTGGTGACGGCGCAGGCGTCCTTTTCGATGATCGCCAGATCCAGGGGCATTCCGACCGACAGGTTCGACCGCAGCGTCGAATCCATCGACAGCAGCACGGCTTTCTGCGCATCGGCCAGGCTGGTCGCGGGCGTCACCACGCGGTCCAGGATGGGCTTGCCGTATTTGTGTTCGCCGATCTGCAAAAAGGGCGTGTCCTCGGTCGCCTCGATGAAATTGCCTTCGGGATAGATCAGATACATCCGCATGTCGCCGCCGCAGCGCTGGCCCGCAACGATCATGGAGGCCGAGGCCTGCTGGCGCAGGTCGCGGCACTGTTCGGCGATCTCCCGACGCGTGCGCGACAGGGTGTCGCCGATGATCGTGGCGACCTGCAACATGGTCTGCGCCTTCATGATCGAGGTCGTCTCGTCCGCCATCTCATCATGGATGGCCTCGGCCAGGCGGGCCAGCGTGGTCTGCGTGACCGACAGCGACCCGGCGGTCATCACCACGATGGCGCGTTCGCCCGGCTGTTCGAAGAAGAACATCTTGCGATAGCAGGCAATGTTGTCCAGCCCGGCATTGGTGCGCGTGTCCGACAGCAGCACCAGTCCGGCATTCAGCTTCAAGCCGACGCAATAGGTCATGGCCGCGTCTTCCCCATGATGGTCGCGCCGCAATCTAATGGCCGCGCGGTCCGGTCGCAATCCGCCTTTCGCCTTTGTCCAGATCTCCCCCGGGGCGAAGCGCGCCCGGCTAGCTTTGCGTCTGGCTCTGGCTCTGCGTCTGGAGGCGTTCCACGTCCTCGACATTCACCGCGACATCCAGCGTCTCGGCGCCCTGGCCCGCGGCGATCCCCCGGATCGGAGCCGCGTCGGACGCATCCAGCCCCGACCCCAGCCGGACATAGCGTTCGTCGGGGCAGCAGCGGTTCGCCGGATCGAAGCCCACCCAACCCAGGCGGTCCACATGGATCTCGGCCCAGGCATGGGCGGCCTCATGCGCCTCGCCTGCTGCGGCGGCTTGCAGGTAGCCCGAGACATAGCGCGCGGGCAGGCCGCGCAGGCGGGCGACGCTGATCAGGGCATGGGCATGGTCTTGGCAGACGCCTTCGCCCTGCGCCAAGGCCTCGGCCGCGGTGGTGTGGAATTCCGTCCGGCCGGGGGCATAGGCGATGGCGTCCGACACGGCGGCGGACAGCCTGTGGGCCAGATCCAGCGAATCCGCGGCCTCCGTGACCGATGCGGCCAATTCCCGCAGCGCCGCATCGGCCCTGGTCGCCGCCGTGCCGCGCCCATAGGCCAGGGGGTGGATCAGCTCGCGGTGGCCGCGCAGGACGCCCGCGGTGTCGCGCGTCTCGATCCGGCCGGTGACGGCGACTGTCACCTCCTCGGTGGGGCCGCGCACGGTCCAGCCCTCGATCCAGTCGCCGGCGCCGTCGCGGAAACCGGGGCCGCGGATGCCGCCGCCGACCTCGATCACCCAGTCATGGGCCCGCTGCCCTTCGAAGACCGAGGGCGTCAGGCGCAGGCTTTGGACCAGGTTTCTGACCGGCCGGTCGTAACGGTAAACCGTCTGGTGAACGATGCGCAGCTTCATCCCTTACGATCCCCCCAGCAGGTAATCCTCGTGCACCAGGGTCGAGATCGTGCCGATCTCGCCGATGAACCAGGTCAGGAACTCGTGCAGACCTTCGTCGAAGATCATGTCGATGTCATGGGCCTGCAAGCGGCCCAGCACCTCGCGCGCCTTGTCCCGCGCATTGGTTGGCACCGTTTCTCCGTATCGCTTGGCGATGCCTTCCAGGTTCCACACCGCCTCGTAAAGCGAGGTGATCAGCGACCGCGGGCTTTCGCCGTTCAGGATCAGGAAATCCGCCACGCGGGCCGCCGTGATGTCGCCGCCATAAGCCCAGTGATAGGCGCGGTGCGCCGACAAGGCGCGCAGGATCACCTGCCATTGATAGGTGTCCAGCCCCGATCCCACGAACTCGATCCGGGGCAGAAGCACATAGTATTTCACGTCCAGAAGGCGCGCGGTGGCGTCAGCCCGTTCCAGGCCATAGCCCAGGTTCATGAAATGCCAGCCGTCGTTGCGCAGTTGGGTGGCGTTGATCGCGCCCCTGACGGTCGAGGTGTGGCTGGTGGTGAAATCCGTCAGCGACCCCGTGTCCAGCTTGTCGCGCGGCGTGCGTTCAAGCCTGCGCAGATCCTGATAGGCGACGTTCAGCGCGTCCCAGACCTGGCTGGTCAGCGCGGTGCGCACGATGCGCCCCGCCTCGCGCGCCTTTTCGACGCAGGACAGGACCGACGACGGGTTCTGGCGGTCGAAGAAGATGAACTCCTCGATGTTCTCCTGGCTGATCTCGCCGTATTTCTCGGCGAACAGGTTGGCGGTGCCGGACGCCTGCAACAGCGAGTTCCATTCGTTCTGATAGCCCGAGGCGGTGTTGGGCAGCAGCGTGATGCGGTGGCCCACGTCCAGCAGACGGGCGGCGGTGTCGGCGCGTTCCAGGTGGCGGCCCATCCAGAACAGGTTGGCGGCGGTGCGGCTGAGCATGAGCGTTACCCCCTTTTATTCCGACAGGACCCAGGTGTCCTTGACGCCCCCGCCCTGAGACGAGTTCACGACAAGGCTGCCTTCGCGCAATGCCACGCGGGTCAGCCCGCCCGGCACAAGCTCGATCCGGTCGCCGCACAGGCAATAGGGCCGCAGGTCCACGTGGCGGGGCGCCAGGCCTTCGGCGACAAAGGTGGGGCAGGTGGACAAGGCCAGCGTCGGCTGGGCGATGTAGTTGCCGGGATCGGCCTCGATCTTGGCGCGAAAGGCCTCGATCTCCTCCCTGGTGGACTTCGGGCCGACCAGCATCCCGTAGCCGCCCGACCCGTGGACCTCCTTCACCACCAGGTCGGGCAGGTTCTCCATGACGTACCGGTAGTCGTCGTTCTTCCACAGCGTCCAGGTCTGGACGTTCTGGAGCAAGGGTTCCTCGCCCAGATAGAAGCGGACCATTTCCGGCACAAAGGTATAGATCGCCTTGTCGTCGGCCACGCCCGCGCCCGGGGCCGAACAGATCGACACGCCCCCGGACCGATAGACATCCATCAGCCCCGGCACGCCCAGCATCGAATCGGGGCGGAAGCACAGGGGATCCAGGAACGGGTCGTCGATCCGGCGGTAGATCACATCGACGCGCTTCGGCCCCTGGGTCGTGCGCATGTAGACGAATTCGCCGTCCACGAACAGATCGGCCCCTTCGACCAGTTCGACGCCCATGAGGTTCGCAAGGAAGCTGTGCTCGTAATAGGCGCTGTTGAAATGGCCCGGCGTCAGAACCACGCAGGTGGGCCGGTCGTGGCACTTGGCGGGGGCGACCGATTCCAGCGTGCGGCGCAGCAGATCGGGATACTGGTCCACCGGCTCGATCCGGTTGCCCCGGAACAGGCCGGGGAACATCCGCATCATGATCTCGCGGTTTTCCAGCATGTAGCTGACGCCCGAAGGGGTGCGGCAGTTGTCCTCCAGCACGTAGAACTGGTCCTTGGCGGTGCGCACCAGGTCGATGCCGATGATGTGGGAATAAACCCCGCGCGGGGGCACGACGCCCACCACGGCCTTTTCATAAGCCTCGTTCTGGTAAACCAGCCGGGCGGGGATGCGGCCCGCGCGCACGATCTCGGCCCGGCCGTAAACGTCGCGCAGGAACGCGTTCAGGGCGCGGGCCCGCTGCTTGATGCCGCGTTCCAGGCGGCGCCATTCGGCCTGCTCGAAGACGCGGGGCATCATGTCGAAGGGGATCAGCCGGTCCGGGTCGCCGCCCTCGCCATAGACGGCGAAGGTGATGCCGATGCGGCGGAACAGGGCCTCGGCCTCGGCCTGCTTCATCTGCCGGAAATCGGCGGGCATCGTCTCGACCCATTGGCTGAGCCGCGCATAGGGTTCGCGGACCCGCGATCCCTCGAACATCTCGTTGTAATACGTCATGAGTCCACCCGCTGACACCGGACCCTTCGCAGGCCTTCTTCCCCCTGATGATCGGAGACGGTTTTTGCCAAGTCCACAGGGGAATGGCGGTTTCTGCGCGAAAGTTCCGCAGGATCAGGGCGGAACGCAGGCAAACGGAAGCGGCGGCGGCGGGCCGTGCCGAAGTTTTGGGCAGGGCGTCATCAATGCCTGGCCGGGGCGGGCCGCGGCGGCGGCGCTTACGGGATGGTAACCTTTTTGCCCTAGGGCTGGTCATGGGAAGCAGGGGAACAGAATGCCGACACTGATCGTCAACGAAACCGAAGACCACATGATCATCACGGTCGAGGATGCGCGCATCGACGCGGCCATCGCCACCCGGTTCAAGGACCGCCTGCGCGAGATCGTGCTGCGCGGGAAAAAGCCCGTCCGGCTGGACATGCGCCGGGTCGATTTCATGGACAGCTCGGGCCTGGGCGCGATGATCGCGGTGCGCAAGGCCCTGCCCGAGGCCCTTCCGCTGGTTCTGGAAGGGCTGACCCCCAATGTGGAACGCGTGTTCCGGCTGACGCGGATGGACACTGTTTTCGACATCCGCCCCGCCGTCCCCCAACAGGAGTAGAGTAACGATGTCCCATACCGAACGGCAGAATGCCGGCCCGCAACCCCGTTCCGCGACCAGATCGCAGCCGATGTTCCACCGCGTCCTGCATGCCGACCCCCACGAGGTCCGCAAGACCCTGGTGGACCTGCGCAACCGCTTCGCGGAGGCGGTCGATGCCGATGCGTTGGGCCGGCTGGAGCTGGTCCTGGCCGAGGTGATGAACAACGTGGCCGAACATGCCGCCACCCAGGGGGTGGGGGCCGGGTGCATGCACCTGTGCATCGTCATGCAGGACGGCGGCCTGTCCTGCGCGATCACCGACGATGGCGGCAAGCTGCCCGCCGACTGCCTGAAGCCGCGCGGCCTGCCCGCGCTGGATCCGCTGGATCTTCCGGAAGGCGGCTTCGGCTGGTTCCTGATCCAGGGGCTGACGCAGTCGCTGTGCTATTATCGCGAAGACCACCGCAACTGCCTGGCCTTCACCGTGCCCTATCACCAGGTCAGTTGAGCAGACCCATCAGCGGATAGCGCCCGTCCTCGAAATCGCCGAACATCTCGACCACTTCGGGATGGTCCAGGGGCTCGCCCGACTGGTCGGGCATCAGGTTCTGTTCCGAGACATAGGCGACGTAATAGGTCGCCTCGGTTTCGGCGTAAAGGTGGTAGAAGGGCTGGTCCTTGGCCGGGCGCGCGTCTTCGGGGATCGAATCGTACCATTCCTGGGTGTTCGCGAATTCGGGGTCCACGTCGAAGATCACCCCGCGGAACGGCCGGTTCCGATGACGGACGACCTGGCCCAGGCCGTATTTGGCGATTCGATGATGTGCCTGCATGAATGTTCCACTGCGCTTGGGGACAAGGCTGACGGGCGTTCTAATCCCGCCGGGCGATTCTGTCCACCAGATCACCAGCATTTGCACGATTTCCGGGGGTGCCGCGACCCGGGGGCCACAGCGGACGGCCTTACCTGGCGGGCCGAGCGCCCTTGTCCTCGGCCAGCAGGGGCACGGTGGACATCGACATCTTGGCCGATCCCTCGCCCAGCTCGCTGGCATGGGCCAGATAAACCAGCACGCGGTTTTCCGCGTCGTAGATGCGCTTCACCCGCAGCGACTTGAACAACAGCGACCGCCCTTCGCTGAACACGTCGGCGGGCTGGCCCGGTCGCAGCGCGCCGACATCGACCGGCCCGGTGCGGCTGCACTGGATGGCGCTGTTCGAGGGATCCTCGAACCAGTTGCCCTGGCTGAGGCGGTCCAGGACGGATCGTTCGAAATAGGCCAGGTGGCAGGTCACGCCGCCCACCTCGGGATCGGCGATGGCCTCGATGACGATGTCATTGCCCATCCAGTCCACGCCGATCTGGGCGATCTCCTCGGCCCGGGCCAGGGCGGGCAGCATCAGCAACGCGGCAAAGATCATTCGCATGGCAGGTTCTCTGGTTGCAGGTGGACACGGCCTTCGTCGGTCAGAAGATGCACCGCGCCCTTCTCGATCGCCACCGCGCAAAGCGGGCGGCCATAGGCCGCGCCGCCGTCGACGTTCAGGCGGTTGCCGTAATGGGTCGCCGTCTGGATCGCGGTGTGACCATGGACGACCAGCGGGCCATGATCCACGGGGCTGTTCAGGAACCCCTGCCGGATCCAGACCAGGTCCTCCTCCACCTGGTCTTGCAGATCGACGCCGGGCCGGATGCCCGCATGAACGACCAGCGCCAGGGGATGAAGGAAATACAGCGGCAGCGAGGCCAGATAGCTGACGTGATCGGCCGGCACGGCGCGCTTGGCCTCGGCCAGCATCCGCTCGGGCCCCAGGGCGGTATCGACCCCGTAGGAGCGCAGCGTCTCGGGCGCGCCCAGGCCGGAATGCAGCGTCCAGTGCAGCTTGGAACTGAGGCCCGGATCGACCCAATCGGGTTGCAGCAGGTATTGCGGCAGGAAACGGTCGTGATTGCCGCGCGTCACTGTCCAGGGGCGGCCTTGGGCCTGGCCGGTCATCAGATACTCCACAACGCCGCGCGAATCCGGCCCCCGGTCGATCAGATCGCCCACATGGGCGATAACCGCGTTCCGGCCGCCGTCGCGGAAAATCCGCTCATGCGCGGCCTTCAACTGGTCCAGATGCCCGTGGACATCGCCGATGACGTAAAGCCGCATCCCCGCCCCGCCTGATGAAAGCCGCGCCCCCTGGTTAGGGGGACGCGGCGGGATCGTCAAACGGCGAACTGCAAGCGGCGGGCTTGCAGGAATTTGCCGGTGGCTTGCAGCGCGGCCAGGGCGGCATCGCTGATCGGCTCGTCCAGATACAGGATCGCGATGGCGTCGTTGCCCTGCGCCGACCGGCCCAGGGTGAAGTTGGCGATGTTGACGCCCAGATCGCCCAAGGTCGTGCCAAGCGCGCCGATCACGCCCGGCACGTCCTTGTTGCGGGTATAAAGCATGTGCGCCCCCACTTCCGCATCGACGGTGATGCCGCGAATCTGGATGAAGCGGGGCTTGCCGTCGCTGAAGACCGTGCCCGCGATCGACCGTTCGCGCGTGTCGGTGACAACCGTCAGCTTGACATAGCCCTCGAACACGCCCGCCTTGTCCTGGGTGGTGGTAGCCACCTGCACGCCGCGTTCCTTGGCCATGACCGGGGCCGAGACCATGTTCACGTCCGGGTTCGTGGCCTTCATCACGCCCGCGATGACGGATGCGTTCAGGGCGTTCAGGTTCATCGTGGCCGCCACGCCGTCGTACAGAACGTTGATCGCCTTGATCGGCTCCTCGGTCATCTGGCCCACGAAGGCGCCCAGATGGCCCGCAAGCTTGATCCACGGCCCCATGACGGCGGCTTCCTCGGCCGTGACCGAGGGCATGTTCAGCGCGTTCTGCACCGCGCCGGTCAGCAGATAGTCCGACATCTGCTCGGCCACCTGAAGGGCGACGTTCTCCTGGGCCTCGGTGGTGGAGGCGCCCAGATGCGGAGTCACAACCACGTTCGGCAGGTTGAACAGCGGGCTGTTGGTGGCGGGTTCCTCCGCGAAGACGTCAAAGGCGGCGCCTGCGACGCGGCCTTCCTTCAGCGCATCGGCCAGGGCTTCCTCATCCACCAGGCCGCCGCGGGCGCAGTTGATGATGCGCGCGCCCGGCTTCAGCTTGGCGATGGCCTCGCGCGACAAGATGTTGCGCGTCTTTTCCGTCAGCGGCACGTGGAAGGTGATGAAGTCCGCGCGGCCCAGCAGCTCGTCCAGTTCGACCTTGGTCACGCCGATCTCCTTGGCGCGCTCGGGCGACAGGAAGGGGTCATAGGCCAGCACCTTCATGTGCAACCCCAACGCGCGGTCGATGACGATCGACCCGATGTTGCCCGCGCCGACCACGCCCAGGGTCTTGTTGAACAGCTCGACCCCCATGAAGCGGTTCTTTTCCCACTTGCCCGCATGGGTGCTGGCGCTGGCCTCGGGCAGCTGGCGCGCCACGGCGAACATCATGGCGATGGCGTGTTCGGCTGTGGTGACGCTGTTGCCGAAGGGCGTGTTCATCACGATCACGCCCTTTTTCGACGCCGCCGGAATGTCCACGTTGTCGACCCCGATCCCGGCGCGGCCGATCACCTTGAGGTTGGTGGCATTCTGCAACAGCTTTTCCGTGACCTTTGTCGCAGAGCGGATCGCAAGGCCGTCATACTGCCCGATCACGGCGGCCAGCCGGTCCTTGTCCTTGCCCAGGTCGGGCAGGTAATCGACCTCGACCCCGCGGTCGCGAAAGATCTGGACCGCGGTTTCCGACAGCTTGTCCGACACGAGAACCTTCGGCATCTCAGTTCATCCTTCCTGTGCGGCACCCTTCACCCAAGGGCGCTGTTCATCTTCGTGAAAATATCCTGGGGGTCCGGGGGCTAGCCCCCGGCCTTCACTCCTGCGCGGCCAGTTCGGCGCGATAGGCCCATTCGATCCACGGCATCAGGGCCGCGACATCGCCGGTCTCGACCGTCGAGCCGCACCAGATCCGCAGTCCCGCCGGCGCATCGCGATAGGCACCCGCGTCGAGCGCCACGCCTTCCTTTTCCAGCCGCTTGGCGACGGCCTTGGCAAAGGCGGCGCCGTCGGCGATGGCGGGATCGGTGAAGCGCAGGCAGACGCTGGTGTTGGACGCGGTGGCCGGATCGGCGGCCAGATCGGCGATCCAGTCCTTGTCCGCGATGAAGTCGCGCACGGCCTTGGCATTGGCATCGGCCCGCGCGATCAGGGCCCGGACGCCGCCAAGCGATTGCGCCCATTTCAGCGCGACCAGGTAATCCTCGACCGCCAGCATCGAGGGCGTGTTGATCGTTTCGCCCTTGAAGATGCCCTCGATCAGCTTGCCGTTCTTGGTCATGCGGAAGATCTTGGGCAGCGGCCAGGCGGGGGTATGGGTTTCCAGCCGTTCCACCGCGCGCGGCGACAGGATCAGCATCCCGTGCGCGCCTTCGCCGCCCAGCACCTTCTGCCAGCTGAACGTGACCACATCCAGCTTGTCCCAGGGCAGGTCCATCGCGAAGGCGGCCGAAGTCGCGTCGCAGATGGTCAGGCCCGCCCGGTCGGCGGGGATCGCATCGCCGCTGGGCACGCGCACGCCGCTGGTGGTGCCGTTCCAGGTGAACACGACATCCTTGTCGAAATCGACCTGCGCGAAATCCACGATCCTGCCATAGTCGGCCTTGCGCACCGTCGCGTCCAGCTTCAGCTGCTTGACGGCATCCGTGACCCAGCCTTCGCCAAAGCTTTCCCAAGCCAGCATCTCGACCGGGCGGGCGCCCAGCAGGGACCACATCGCCATCTCGACCGCGCCGGTGTCGGAGCCGGGTACGATGCCGATGCGGTAATCGGCGGGAACGCCCAGGACCTCGCGCGTCAGCTCGATCGCCTCGGCCAGCTTCGCCTTGCCGACGGCGGCGCGATGCGAGCGGCCAAGCGGAGCGTCCGCCAGCAGGTCCAGGCTGTAATGGGGGATCTTGGCGCAGGGGCCCGAGGAAAAGCGCGGATTGACCGGGCGCGCGGCCGGGATCGTCAGATCTTTCATGCTAGCCTTCCAGCTAAAAGCCCTTCGTTGGGGAAGGGTGTCCCGCCGCCGGGAATACGCGGGACGGATGGGTTTTGCAAGAAAGAATCAGCCGTGGCCGCGCGCGCCGAAGATGGCCGATCCGATGCGGACATGGGTCGCGCCTTCGGCGATCGCCGCCTCGAAATCCGCGCTCATGCCCATGGACAGATCGGGCAGCCCGTGATCGGCGGCCAGGCCGCGCAGCAGACGGAAATGGGGCAGGGGATCCTGGTTCTCGGGCGGGATGCACATCAGGCCCTGGGGCGACAGGCCCAGGTCGCGGCAGGAGGACAGGAAGACCGGCAGTTCGTCCGCGAGAATCCCGGCCTTTTGCGGCTCGTCCCCGGTGTTGACCTGGATGAACAGCCGCGGGCCGCGGCCCTTCTGGGCGATCTGCGGCGCGAGCTTGCGGGCCAGGGTCATGCGGTCAAGCGTATGGATGGCATCGAACAGATCCACCGCCGCGCGGGCCTTGTTCGATTGCAGCGGGCCGATCATGTGCAATTCCACGCCCGGCCAGCGGTCGCGCCAGCCGGGCCACTTGCCCTGCGCTTCCTGCACGTAGTTTTCGCCGAAGACGCGATGGCCCGCGTCCAGCACGGCGGTTACGCGGCCTTCGGGCTGCACCTTGCTGACGGCGATCAGCGTGACGCTGCCCGGCGCGCGTCCGGCCCGTTCCTCGGCCGCGGCAATGCGGCGCCTGATGTCATCCAGCCCCATGCGGCGACAAGACAAAAAGAAAAGAGCGGGCGCAAGGCCCGCTCTCGAGTTTGACGTCCGATCCGGGGATCAGAAGTCGAAGCGCACGCCCATGTCGGCGGTCACGCGCTCTTGGTAGTCGCGCTGAAGCGAGGCGCCCAGACGGGCACCGCCCAGGTCGTAGTTGACGCCGATACCGAACGAGTTGTCGGTTTCCTTCTGCGTCCAGTCGCCGCTGTTGTTGGCGATATAGGCTTCGATGTTGGTCAGGCCGTCGGCCAGCGTGTAGTCGCCATACAGCGTGACGGTGTTGCCGAAGTCTTCGATGACGTTCGGGTTGGTCGGGTCGCTGCTGATGCCGGTGAGGCTGCCGGCATCGCCGTTGTCGATCCAGTTCAGGCCGATGCGGGCGTTTTCCATGACCGCGTAACGGGCACCGACGAAGTACACGTCGTGATCGTCAATGCCAGCGCCGTTCAAAGCGAAGCCGCCCGAGAGTTCCAGGCGCTCGTTCCAGGTGTAGTCCACCGAGAAGCTGAATTCTTCCTTGGCATTGAATTCTTCATCATCACCCGAAAACGGATCGTCAGGGATGAAATCTTCATTCAGGCCGGTCTGATCCGGGTCCACATACGAGAAGCGGACTTCCAGGTTTTCCACGGCGTAGGTCGCCGCGACGCCCAGGCGGTCATCGTCTTCGTAAGCTTCGCTTTCATAAGCAAAGAACGAACCCAGGGCGTTGCCGCCGACCGAGCGGTCGTAGGAACCCAGTTCCGAACCGTAGATCAGGCCGGCCGAGTCAAGCGCGGTATCAACGTTGCCGACTTCAACGGTCAGCCCGCTGGAGGTGACGTACAGCTTGCCGGCGTTCAGTTCGCCAGAGTTGTCGCCGTTCTGGTCCCACTGGATGCGGAAGCGGGCACCGAAGTCCACGCCCTGGTCAGTTGAGGTCGCGGCGTCGATGTTCATCCGCAGGCGCGAGATCACTTGCGAGTCGCTGCCGCTGCGGAGGATGCCGCCTTCAACCACCTCGTTCTGCAGGCCGTCTTCGTAATAGATCACGCCGGTGCGGCCGTAGCCCGAGATGGTCACGTCGGCGGCGGCGGCGCCGGCGGTCAGGACCAGCGCGGTGGAGGCGATAAGAGCCTTTTTCATGGTCAAGTTCCCTCTTGTCTCTCTGATGCCCAAACCGGCATTACCGCCTTGGGTATGCTGCTTGTTTCCCCCGTCCGCACTCACGATGCAACGGAATCGCGCGGCCCCCCCGGCCTTGGCCGATCCTGTGATGCACAAGGGCCACACCTTCTTGTGAACGTTCCCGCCGCCCGCCCGCGGCGCCCGGACCAAGGCGCTTGTGGGGCGGGGGCGATCCGCGCTAAGGCTTGCGCCGACAGGAAAGACGCCGACAAGGACGGGGGACCGCATGAAGACCGCACAAGCCGCGCGCCTGGTGATCGCAACGGCCCTTTGCGCCGGACTGGCCGCCTGCGGCGGCAACGCCGGCGCGCGGAACAGCGCGTCCTATGGCGGTTCCGACATGCGTCCCGAGGTTCGGCGCACGACGATCTGGGACACCTTCCGCAGTTCGGAGAACCCCAACACCAGCGTCGGCGTGAACAAGTACCTTTGGAACGCCAGCCTGGAAGTGCTGAACTTCCTGCCGGTGCAGACCGTCGATCCCTTTACCGGCGTCATCCAGACCGGCTACGGCACGCCGCCGGGCGGCGGGCGGTCCTATCGCGCCACCATCAAGATCGCCGATCCGGCGCTGGACGCGCGCAGCCTGAAGCTGTCGCTGCAAGGCCCCGGCGGGGCGGCGGTGGAGCCCGGCACCGTGCGCGCGGTCGAGGACGCGATCCTGACCCGCGCCCGCCAGTTGCGGATCCAGGACGGGCGGCTTTGACCATGGCGGGGTGAAACCCCGCCCTACGGGCTGGACCCGATGGGGGGCGGCGTATAAACCCGGGCGCGACGAATGACGCCAAAGGTCCGCACGATGCCCTATGATCCCTCCAGCACCGAATCCCGCTGGCAAGCCGCCTGGGCGGATGCGGGCAGCTTTGCCGCCACCCGCGACGAGCGTCCCAAGTATTACGTGCTTGAAATGTTCCCCTATCCGTCGGGGCGCATCCACATGGGCCATGTGCGCAACTACACGATGGGCGACGTGGTGGCGCGCTTCAAGCGCGCGCAAGGGTTCAGCGTGCTGCACCCGATGGGGTGGGACGCCTTCGGGATGCCCGCCGAGAACGCCGCGATGGAGCAGGGCGGCCATCCGCGCGACTGGACCTATGCCAACATCGCCACCATGCGCGAGCAGTTGAAGCCGCTGGGCCTGTCCATCGACTGGAGCCGCGAGTTCGCCACCTGCGACGACGATTACGTCCACCAGCAGCAGGCGATGTTCCTGGACATGCTGGAGGCCGGGCTGATCACCCGAAAGTCGGCCCAGGTGAACTGGGATCCGGTGGACATGACGGTGCTTGCCAACGAACAGGTCATCGACGGCAAGGGCTGGCGGTCCGGCGCGACGGTGGAACGGCGCGAACTGACGCAATGGTTCTTCCGCATCTCGGATTATTCGGACGAACTTCTGTCCGCCTTGGACGGGCTGACCGGCTGGCCCGACAAGGTGCGGCTGATGCAGGCCAACTGGATCGGCAAGTCGCGCGGATTGCAGTTCCGGTTCGAAACGGTGGATGCGCCCGAGGGGTTCGCCGCCATCGAGGTTTACACCACCCGCCCCGACACGCTGATGGGGGCGTCCTTTGTGGCGCTGTCGCCGGATCATCCCCTGATCCGCGATCTGGCCGCGGCGGACCCGAAAGTGGCGGCTTTCGTCGAGGAATGCCGCAAGATCGGCACCACCGAGGAGGCTATCGAGACCGCGCCCAAGCTGGGCTTCGACACCGGCCTGACCGTCAAGCATCCGCTGGATGAAGGGTGGCGCCTGCCGATCTGGATCGCGAACTTCGTGCTGATGGATTACGGCACCGGCGCGATCTTCGGCTCGCCCGCCCATGACGAGCGGGACCACGAGTTCGCGACGAAATACGGGCTGCCGATCCGCGCCACCTTCGGCGAACGCGGCATGTCGCTGGACCAGGCCGACGCCCTGGTCGCCAAGGCGCCCTATGTGCCGCTGAAATCCGAAGCCGTCACCTATGTCCGCGGCTTCGCGGGCAAGGCCGACCAGACCGGAGAGGCCGCGGTGGACGCCGCCATCGCCCATGCCGAAGCGAACGGCTATGGCGAGGGCGTGACCAAGTTCCGCCTGCGCGACTGGGGCATCTCGCGCCAGCGCTATTGGGGCTGCCCGATCCCGGTCCTGCACTGCGACGCCTGCGGCACGGTGCCCGAGGCCAAGGGGAACCTGCCGGTGCTGCTGCCGCAGGACGTCAGTTTCGACGTGCCGGGCAATCCGCTGGACCGCCATCCGACTTGGCGGCAGGCCACCTGCCCGCAATGTGGCGGCGCGGCCCTGCGCGAAACGGACACAATGGACACCTTCGTCGATTCGTCGTGGTACTACGCGCGCTTCACCTCGCCCCATGCCGCGACGCCGACCGACCGGGCGGATGCGGACTACTGGATGAACGTGGACCAGTATATCGGCGGCATCGAGCACGCGATCCTGCACCTGCTGTATTCGCGGTTCTTCGCCCGGGCGATGGTCAGGACCGGGCATCTGCCGGACAGCGCGAAGGAGCCGTTCGACGCGCTGTTCACGCAGGGCATGGTCACGCACGAGATCTACATGACCCGCGACAACCGGGGCCGTCCGGTTTACCACCTGCCCGAGGACGTGACGGACGGCAGGCTGGCCGACGGGACGCCGGTCGAGATCATCCCTTCGGCCAAGATGTCGAAGTCCAAGAAGAACGTCGTCGATCCGGTCAATATCGTGCAGTCCTTCGGGGCCGACACCGCGCGCTGGTTCATGCTGTCCGACAGCCCGCCCGAACGGGACGTGGAATGGACCGCCGCCGGGGCCGAGGCCGCGAACAAGTTCCTGGCCCGCGTCTGGCGTCTGGCCGACGAGCCGGGCGAGGGGGGCGACGATCCCGACCTGACCCGCGCCGCGCATCGCGCCATCGCCGATGTCACGAAAGCCATCGAGGGCTTCGCCTTCAACAAGGCCGTGGCGAAAATCTATGAACTGGCGAACGCCGTCGGCAAGTCCAAGGCAGGCGGCGAGGCCCGCCGCGCCGTTCTGCGGATCCTGGCGCAGCTGATGGGACCGATGGTGCCGCACCTGGCCGAGGATGTCTGGTCCATGGCGGGCGGGCAGGGCCTGCTGGTCGATGCGCCCTGGCCCAAGGCGGACCCCGCGATGCTGGAGAACGAGACCGTCATTCTGCCGATCCAGATCAACGGCAAGCGCCGGGCCGAGATTTCGGTCGCCAAGGACATGCCCGCCGACCAGATCGAGGCCATGGTGCTGGCCGACGAGACCGTGCGCCGCTTCCTGGAGGGTGCCGCCCCCAAGAAGCTGATCGTCGTGCCGGGGCGGATCGTCAATGTGGTCGCCTGACCGCCGGACCGCCCTTTCGGGGCTGCTGGCGCTGGCGGGCTGCGGGTTGACGCCGGTTTACGGCCCGAACGGCGCGGGCCGGCGGCTGTTCGGCAAGGTCCGGCCGCGCGATCCCCGAACCTATCAGGATTTCGCCTTCAACCGCCGCCTGGCCGAACGGCTGGGGGGCGAGGGCGCGGATTACGATCTGGATTACCGCATCAACGTGGGCGTCGTGCCGCAGGCCATCACCACCGACGAGGTGACGAACCGCTATTCCCTCAACGGCACCGCCGATTTCGTCCTGACCGACCGGGCGGGCCGGGTGCTGGCGCAGGGGCGGGTCAGCAACTTCACCTCTTACTCCACGACCGGCACCACCATCGCCACGCTGTCGGCCGAGGGCGACGCCCGGTCCCGCCTGGCCGAGATGCTGGCCGATCAGGTGGTCACGCGGCTGCTGGCGGCATCCGCGCAACTGCCCGGATGATTCCCGCATGATCCTCAGGGGCGCGGAAATCGCGCGCTATCTGGCGCGGCCCGACCCCTCGCGCCCGGCGCTGCTGATCTATGGCGGGGACGCCATGCGGGTCGCGATGAAGCGGGCCGAGGCGGTCAAGGCCCTGGTCGGCGAGAAGGCCGACGAGGAGATGCGCCTGACCCGCCTGTCCGGCGCGGGCCTGAAGAAGGATCCCGCGCAGCTGCTGGACGCGATCAAGGAGGTGGGCTTTTTCCCCGGCCCGCGCGTGGTGCTGGCCGAAGATGCGCCGGATCTTGCCGCCGACGCGATTCGCGCCGCGCTGTCGGAATGGAAGCCCGGCGATGCGGCGATGGTGGTGACGGCGGGGGCCTTGGGCAAATCCTCGGCCCTGCGCAAGCTGTTCGAGCCGCACCCGACCGCCGTGACCGCCCCCATCTACGACGACCCGCCGGCCGAGGAGGAGGTCGCGCGCTGGCTGGCGGACGCCGGTCTGCGCCAGGTGCCCCCGCCTGCGATGAAGGACATGATGGATCTGGCCCGCGCGCTGGATCCCGGCGACCTGCGCCAGACCATCGAGAAGATCGGGCTTTACAAGCACGGCGACGACACCCCGCTGACGGCCGATGAAATCGCCCTGCTGGCCCCCGCCACCGTCGAGGCCGATCTGGACGAGCTGATCCACATCGTCGCCGAGCGCCGCGAGGCCGAGTTCGGCCCCATGATGCGCCGCATCGAGGGCCAGGGCGTGAACCCGGTCACGCTCTGCATCGCCGCGCTGCGCCATTTCCGCGCCCTGCATCTTGCCGCCGCCGACCCCGCGGGGCCGGGGGCGGCGCTGTCGCGGATGCGACCGCCGGTCTTCGGCCCGCGCCGCGATCGCATGGCGCGGCAGGCGCAAGGCTGGGGCATGGGGCCGCTGGAGGACGCGGTGCGGTCGCTGCTGGACTGCGACCTGACCCTGCGCAGCACCACCCGCGCGCCGCAGATGGCCTTGGTCGAACGCGCGCTGATCCGCCTGGCGATGACGCCCCGGGGACGGCGGTGAGCGAAGCGGTCGATGCGCTGATCGTCGGGGCGGGGCCTGCCGGGCTGATGGCGGCCGAGGCGCTGACGGCGCCGGGCCGCAGCGTCGTGGTGGCCGAGGCGATGCCCACGCCCGCGCGAAAGTTCCTGATGGCCGGAAAGTCGGGGCTGAACCTGACCAAGAACGAGCCGTTCGGGGCGTTTGCGCGCAGGTTCGCCGTCGGCACCGGGGCTCTGCCCCGGACCCCGGGATATTTAGACGAAGATGAAAGCCGGTTCGGCCCGTCCGAGGTGATGGCCTGGGCGAGGGGGTTGGGGATCGAGCTGTTCACCGGATCGACCGGACGGGTGTTTCCGGTGGGAATGAAGGCCTCGCCGCTGCTGCGGGCCTGGCTGGCGAGGTTGCGGGCGGGCGGGGCGGAGCTGCGGACCCGCTGGCGCTGGATCGGCGGCGGGTTCCGGTTCGACACGCCCGAAGGGGTGCGGGTGATCCGGCCCCGCGTGGCGGTGCTGGCGCTTGGCGGGGCAAGCTGGCCCCGGCTGGGGTCGGATGCGGCCTGGGTGCCTTGGCTGAAGGCGGAGGGGGTCGCGGTGGCGCCGTTCCGGCCCGCCAACATGGGGTTCCGGGCGGCCTGGTCCGAACCGATGGCGCGGCATTTCGGAACGGCGGTCAAGGGGACCGCGCTGGCGGCGGGCGGTCTGGTCAGCCGGGGCGAATGGGTGATCGGTGCCAAGGGCATCGAGGGCGGCGGGGTTTACGAGATCTCGGCGGCGCTGCGCGACGGGGCGGCGGGCCATGTCGATCTGGCGCCCGATCTGGATCACGCGGCGCTGGCCGCGCGATTTGCGAAGGCGAAGGGCAAGCTGTCCCTGGGCAACCGGCTGCGCCGGGTGCTGGAGGATCCCGTCAAGGTCGCGTTGCTGCTGGAATGGGGCAGGCCCTTGCCGACGGATCCGGCGGATTGGGCGGCGCGGGCGAAGGCCTTGCCGCTGCTTCATGACGGGCCGATGGGGCTGGAGACCGCGATCTCGTCCGCTGGCGGCGTGACTTGGGAAGCGGTGGCAGACACGCAGGAGCTGCGCGCCATGCCTGGTGTCTTCGTGGCCGGAGAGATGCTGGATTGGGAGGCGCCGACCGGCGGTTATCTGCTGACCGCCTGCCTGGGCAGCGGTCTGCGCGCCGGGCGGGCAGCCGCCGCGCGTCTGGCCGCCTTGGACCGGTGCTGAGCCGCTTGCGGCTTTTGCGCTCTTGATGGGACAAAGGCCGCGACCTATCCTGCCGGGCATGGGAGGAAACCGACAACCGCAAGGAAAGGGTTTCCGATGGCCTACACGATCACGCATTTCGCGCCCGAAACGCGCAGCCGCATCGACGCCTTCTTCAACCGGTTCGGCCAGGGCATGAACGCCTATCTCGAAGCGCGGGCCCGCTGCGCCGAAATCGAGGCCTTGGAGGCGAGGTCCGACGAGGAACTGGCCCGGATGGGCCTGACCCGCGACCGGATCCCCGCCCATGTGTTTCGCGACACCTACTGGCTTTGACCGGCCTTCCAGTCGATCACCAGCTGCGTTTGCGTGACGATGGCCGCGACCTTTCCGTCGCCTCGGCTCACGGTGGTCTGCCAGATCTGCGTGGTCCGCCCGATATGCAGCGGCAGGCTGACGGCGCGGGCCACGTCGCCCAGCCGGACGGGGCGCAGGAAGTTGGTCTTGCTTTCCAGCGTGGTGGTCGATTTCCCCTGGGGCAGGTTCAGAAAGGTGCCGGTGCCGCCGGCATTGTCGGCCAGGCCCATGATCGCGCCGCCGTGCAGCACGCCGTTGCGGTTGGCGAGCGCCTGCGTCACGGGCATCTCGAACTCCACCCGTTCCGGCGTGGCGGACACAAGGCGCGCGCCGATATGGACGGCGAATTCGGGCTGGTCGTCGGCATCGCGCCTGATGTGATCGTCGTTCATGGGCTTCCCTTCCGCTGCCCGGTCATATCAACCGGGCAGGCGCGCCGGGGCAAGCCCTCACGCCTTGCGGCAGGCCACCAGCTGCGCGCGATACATCTGCGCGCGCTGGCCCACCTGGTTCGCCACCCGCACCAGCCAGGGCTTGCCCAGATAGGACTGGCGCGCGAATCCCGACCGGCCTTCGTGATAGGCCAGATATTGTCCCGTCGCGTCCCATTTCGAGATGCCCAACCTGCGCGAGGAATTGTGCATGTACCAGCCCATGAAATCCGTCGCGTGGCGGATGTTGTCGCGCTTGGCGCGGCGGTTGCCGGTTTCCTTCTGGTATTCCTCCCACGTGCCGTCGAGAGCCTGGGAATAGCCGAAGGCGCTGGACTGGCGGCCGATGGGAATCACCCCGAGCGCGTATTGATGGGGGGTGCGCGCGTCGCCGATGAACTTCGATTCCTGGTGGATCGCGGCCATCTGGACATGGATCGGAATGCCCCATTTGCGTTCCGTGGCCTTCATCGCCCGGTAATAGGCGGGCCGTTCGGCCACGATGGCGCAGGCGTTGTCCAGCTGACGGGGCGCCGAATAGTTGCCGCCGCCGCATGACGCGACCAGCCCGACAATCGCGAGTTTCAGAAGCCTGCTCATCCTGCCCTCTTGTCGTTTTGGGGCGATCTTACGGAAAATCACGCGGGGGTGAAATCACAAAGCCGGAAGATCAGACCGCCAGCACCGCCTGCACCGCGCGGGTCCAGGCGGAGTATCGCCGATCCCGGACCTCCCCGGACATTCGGGGTTCGAACCGGCGGTCAAGCTGCCAGGCCTTGGCGTATTCGTCGGGCGCCGGGCAGAGACCCGCGCGATAGCCCGCAAGCCAGGCGGCGCCCTGGGCGGTCGTTTCGGGGTTCTTCGGCCGGTCCACGGGGGCGCCCAGGATGTCGGCCAGGAACTGCATGGCCGGTTCGCTGGCGGTCATGCCGCCATCGACGCGCAGCACGGCCTCGCCCGCCGCGGGCCAGTCGGCGCGCATCGCCTGAAGCAGGTCGCGGGTCTGGAAGCCCACGCTTTCCAGGGCGGCGCGGGCAAATTCCGCGGGGCCGGTGTTGCGGGTCAGGCCGAAAATGGCGCCCCGGGCGTTGGGCGCCCAGTGAGGCGCGCCAAGTCCGGTAAAGGCCGGAACCATGATGACCTGCTGGCAGTCGTCGGCCTGCTGCGAGAGAGCCTGCGTTTCCTGCGCCTCGCGGATCAGCCGCAGCCCGTCGCGCAGCCATTGCACCACGGCGCCGGCGATGAAGATGCTGCCTTCCAGGGCGTAGGTGGTTTGGCCGTCCAGGCGATAGGCGATGGTGGTCAGCAGGCGGTTTTTCGACCGGATCGCCTGGTCGCCCGTGTTCAGCAGCGCGAAGCAGCCGGTGCCGTAGGTCGATTTCATCATGCCGGGCCGGAAACAGGCCTGGCCCACGGTCGCCGCCTGCTGGTCGCCCGCGACCCCGGTGATGGGGATCTCCCGCCCGAACAGATCGGGGCGGGTGGTGCCGAAATCGTCGGCGCTGTCGCGTACCTCGGGCAGCAGGGCGCGGGGGACGCCGAACAGGCGGCACATGTCGTCCGACCAATCGCCCTTGCGGATGTCGTACAGCAGCGTGCGGCTGGCGTTTGTGGCATCCGTCACATGCGCCCGGCCCCCGGTCAGCTTCCAGATCAGGAAGCTGTCGATGGTGCCAAAGGCCAACCCGCCCGCTTCGGCGCGCGCGCGGGCGCCTTCCACGTGATCCAGCAGCCAAGCGATCTTCGTGGCGCTGAAATAGGGATCCAGCAGCAGGCCGGTGGTGTCCGTCACCTGATCCTCGGCCCCTTCGTCGCGCAGCCGGTCGCACAGGTCGGCGGTGCGGCGGTCCTGCCAGACGATGGCGCGGTGGACGGGCTGGCCGGTTTCGCGGTCCCAGATCACCACGGTCTCGCGCTGGTTGGTGATGCCGATGGCGTCGATGCGGGGGGCGCCCGCCTTTTCGATGGCGGCGCGGGCGGTTCCGGCGCTGGAGGTCCAGATGTCCCCGGGGTCGTGTTCGACCCAACCCGAGCGGGGGAAATGCTGGGGGAATTCGTGCTGCGCGGCGGCCTGCACCTGCAAGCCGTCGCTGAACACCACCGCCCGGGACGAGGTCGTCCCCTGATCCATCGCCAGAATCGTCATCAATCCTCCCCTTTCATCAGCGCACCGATGGCCGCCAGGTCGGCGGCCCCCTTGTCCCGCAGCAATCGTTCCAAAGCATCGAAGTGACGCAGCACCGCCTGGCCGGTCGGCGTCACCGCGGCCCCGCCGCCGCCCGCGCCGCCCCGGCTGCTGTCCACCAGGGGCGCGGCAAAGGCCGCGTTCATCTCCTCGACCAGGGACCAGGCGCGCTTGTAGCTCATCCCCATCCGGCGCCCTGCGGCCGAGATGGAGCCCAACTGCCCGATCAGCCGCAAAAGCTGCGCCTTGCCCGGCCCCAGCACCAGCGGCGCGTCGTATTCCAGCCGCAGCTTGATGCGGGGGGCGTCCCTGTTCATCGCGATTCGGTTTCCCGTCTTTGCAGCAGGTTAGCCCCGGTTTCCCTGCGACGCCACGGCGGGCTTGGCCTGTCGGTTTGCCTCGCCTATGCTGCCCGGAAAACCAGCAGAGGGTCATCATGTCCGAGATTGTCATCCTGTCCGGCGCCCGCACCGCCATCGGCACCTTCGGCGGCAGCCTGGCCGCCATTCCGCCGATCGACCTGGCGGCGATCGTGACCCGCGCCGCGATGGAACGGGCGGGGGTCGCGCCCGACCGGATCGGGCAGGTGGTTTTCGGCCATGTGATCAACACGGAACCCCGCGACATGTATCTGTCGCGCGTGGCGATGCTGTCTGCGGGCATTCCCGACGCCACGCCCGCGATGAACGTGAACCGGCTCTGCGGGTCGGGGGCGCAGGCCATCGTGTCCGCCGCCCAGGTTCTGATGCTGGGCGAGGCGGATTTCGCGGTCGCGGGCGGGGCCGAAAGCATGAGCCGCGCGCCTTATGCCGTTTCCTCGGCGCGGTTTGGGGCCAAGATGGGCGACCAGCGGATGCTGGACATGATGACCGGTGCGCTGACCTGCCCGATGGGCACGGGCCACATGGGCGTGACGGCGGAGAACGTCGCGGCCGAACACGACATCAGCCGCCAGGCGCAGGACGAATTCGCCTTGGAATCGCAGCGCCGCGCGGCGGCCGCGATCGCCGAAGGGCGTTTCAAGGACCAGATCGTCCCGGTCGAGGTCAAGGGCCGCAAGGGTCCGGTGGTCTTCGATGCCGACGAACATCCCAAGGAAACCGCGCTGGACAAGCTGGCGGGACTGAAGGCCGTCTTCAAGAAGGACGGCAGCGTGACGGCGGGCAACGCAAGCGGCATCAACGACGGCGCGGCGGCCCTTGTGCTGGCGCGGGCCGATGCGGCGCAGGCGGCGGGGCTGACGCCCCGGGCGCGGATCCTCGGCCATGCGGTGGCGGGCGTGCGGCCCGAGGTGATGGGGATCGGCCCGGTTCCGGCGGTGCGGCGGCTGCTGGAAAAGACCGGCCTGTCGGCGGACGATTTCGACGTGATCGAATCGAACGAGGCCTTTGCGGCGCAGGCCCTGGCGGTGAACAAGGGCCTCGGGCTGGATCCGGCCCGCGTGAACCCCAATGGCGGGGCCATCGCCCTGGGCCACCCGGTCGGCGCGACCGGCGCGATCATCACCATCAAGGCGCTGCATGAGCTCGAACGGATCGGCGGCAGACGCGCGTTGATCACCATGTGCATCGGCGGCGGGCAGGGGATCGCCCTGGCGATCGAGCGGATGTGACTCAGGCGGCCTGCGCGGTTGCGGGCTGCCGCGACAGGCGCAGGGCCACGATCCCCGCCAGGATGATCACGGCGCTGCCGGCGATCGTCCAGCGGTCGGGGCGTTCGCCGAACAGCGCGACACCCGCGACCATCGCGAAGATCAGGCGGGTATAGCGGAAAGGCGTCACCGCGCCGACCTGTCCGGTGCGCATTGCTGCCGTCAGGAGCGCATAGGCGCAGACCCCCGTGGCCGAGGCCGCCAGAAGGCCGGCCCAGGTTGCCCCGTCGGGCGCGGCCGGCGGGCCACCGAAGGGCAGAACGATCAGTCCGGCAACGATCAGCATGAAAAAGCCCGCCACGCCCAGCTGCCGGAAGGACAGCGACACCGGCGCGGCGCGGGTCGCCAGGTCGCGTCCGGCAAAGCCCAGCATCGCCATGATCGCCAGCAGCGACAGCGGCCCGAACCCTTCGGTCCCCGGCCGCAGGATCAGCAGAACGCCCCCGAAGCCCAGGGCCACGGCCAGCCAGCGGCGCGGGCCGATCCGTTCGTGGAACAGCACGGCCGCGCCCACCATCACCACCAGCGGCGTCGCCTGAAGGATGGCCGAGGCGGTGGACAGCGGCGTCAGCGCAATGGCCAGCATGTAGAACAGCCGGCCGGTCACCTCGGACAGCGACCGCAGGATCATCGCGCGGCCCAGCATGGCGCGGGTCAGGGGCGCCTCGCCCGCCAGAAGCGACAGGACGGCGAAGGCCGCGGTGCCGAAGGCGCCGAAGGTGATCAGCACCTGCCCCGGGGGCAGGCTGACGGCGGCCTGCTTCAGCAGCGAATCCTCGACGGCGAAGCCCGCCATGGACAGCACCATGAAAACGGCGCCCCGCAGGTTGTAGGCGGCCCCCAGGCGGGCGTTGTGATGGGACATGACCGGCCCTTGTCAGCGGCGAACCGCCAAGCAGTCCCCCATCCGCGCGGTCAAGGCAAGTGGGCGCGGGCCCCGAAAGGAACGGGCCGCCCTAGATCAAGGCGGCCCGCGAGATCCACGGAGATGGTCCGGTTAGGGATGGCGGATGTTCCGGTCCCAACCAGGGTTTACGACCCTTGGGGCTGCCCTCAGGCCACGGCCCCCCTGACTGTTCCGACACCTCTCTCCAATATCACTCTCGACACTGGACCACCTCCTTTCAATTGGTTGCCGTTGCAAGGGAAGGGTGCCACAGATCGGGGGTGTGTCAATCAGATTGTTCGCCCGGCCCGCAACAAATTGCGCACGATCAGCCGGAAAGGCACAAGGGCCAGTACCGCCAGGCTCATCTTGACCATCCAGTCGGCAGTTGCCAACGAAACCCACAGCGCCGTGACCGGCCCTTGGCCAAGCAGCGGAACGGCCTCGTTGGCCCAGCCGGTGTTGATGTCGTGGGGCAGGGCGGCGCTGAAGGCGATTCCGAAGAACAGCGCGGTGTCGAGCGCCGAGCCCGCGAAGGATGACAGAAAGGGCGCGACCCACCAGCGGCGGCTGCGGAAGGCGTCGAAGATCGCGATGTCGGTCAGCTGCGCGACAAGAAACGCCGCGCCCGAGCCGACCGCGATTCGCAGGGTGGTCTTGTCGATGCCCGCCGCGACCAGCGAGCAGATCACGCCGATGACAAAGCCCGCCAGCACGACGCGGCGCGCGGCGGGGGCGCCGTAGACGCGGTTCATCACGTCGGTGACGAGAAAGGCGAAGGGATAGGTGAAGGCGCCCCAGGTCAGCCAAAGGCCGACCGTGAACTGCACAAGGATGTTCGAGGCCACGACGATGATGGCCATGGCAAGGATGCCGGGCAGAAAGCGGGTCATTGACGGTTTCCGTTTTACAAGGTCGCGGAACAACTCGGCCCCGCGCGCGCCGCGGGACAGCGCGCCTTAGGCGAGCGGGCGGGCGCTTGTCAATCGCGCAGCCGGTATTCGACCAGTTCGGTGCGCTGCAAGGCCAGGAAATTGTCGTCCGAGATCATGGTGATCCGGATCCCCTGTCCGTCGTGCCAGACCGCCAGCCCTTCCAGGTTGTCGTATTGAAGGGGCCGGGTGGTCAGCAGGATTTCCTCGTTCACGGGGCCTTTCTCGGTCAGCTGCATCCGCCTGACGCGCGAGGCAAAGCCCAGGATGCCCCGGAAGTCGCGCTCCAGCAGGTAGAACCAGCCGTCCGGGCCGAAATCGGCGGCCACCGCCAGCCAGCGTGGATCGCGCCGGATGTCCCCCGCCCGGCCCCATCGGTTGTCGCGGAAGGTCAGGATCGGAAAGGGCTGGTCCTCGCGCCCCGAGCGTTCGGGCACGGCGTAAAGGGTGCCGTCCCGGATCGCCAGCGCCTCCAGCCCCGAATTGATCCGCATGCCCGGCGTTTTCGGCGGCGGGCGCAGCGCCGCCGCCCTGGCGTCGGGATCGTCATAGCGGGCGACGCGGTCCAGGCCTTCGAAGCTGATCCAGATGCGGCCGTTCTCGCCCAGGGCCAGCCCCTCGCTGTCGCCGGTATAGCCGGGGGGCAGGGGGATGCCCTTGCTGTCCTTCAGATGCGCGCGCCCCGCGATGTTCAGCGCGCGGATCACGCCCTGCGAATCGCGGTCGATGCTGCCCCAGTACAGATTCGCGCGGTCGGTCAGCGCATGGAAGCGGCTGCCGTCCGCGTTCAGTTCGACGGCGGAAAAGCCGCCGAAGCTGTCGTCGTCCCCGGACCAGACAAAGGTGCCGACATAGTCCAGCGAGGCCGCCGACGCGGGAAGGCCGGCCGCCGTCAGGAACAGCGGTAACAGCGCGCCTAGGGCGCGCCGGCGACGGTGCGGCATTGGGACGGCAGTTCGGAAAGACGGAAGGTTCGGGGATGGCGGTAATCGGGATCGGGCGGCGTGGGCGCGACCCGGCCGGGGTCGATGCGGTTCCTGATCCATTCGGCGGCCTCGGCGCAGCCGTCGCCGGGCGGGGGCGCGGGCTGGCGGTCGCAGACCGATCCGCGCGGACAGGACAGCCGGACATGAAAGTGATAGTTGTGGGCGTTGATGGGGCGCACCTTGCGCAGCCAGGACCGATCGCCGCGCTCCATCTGGCACATCGCCACCTTGGCGACCGGATCGACCAGGATGCGTTCCACGCGCAGATCGCGGGCGGCGGCGCGCATGATCGCCATGTGGCCGCCGTTCCAGACATTCGTCAGCCCGATCCCCCGCCGGTCGGTGATCGACACCGAGGACAGGTTCTCGCGCTGCTGGGGCGACAGGTTCAGGGAAGACGGCGGCAGCATCCAGATGTCGGCGTCCAGCCCGAGCTGGTGGCTGGCATGTCCCGAGGTCATCGGCCCGCCGCGCGGCTGGCTCATGTCGCCGATGTAAAGGCCGCGCCAGCCCGCCTGCCGGGCGGCCTGCGACAGGCCCATCAGGAAGTTCACCAGCTCGGGATGGCCCCAGTTGCGGTTGCGGGACAGGCGCATGGCCTGCCAGCTCGGCCCGCTTTCGGGCAGCTGCACGAAACCCTGCCCGCAGCCCTTGGAGTAAAAGCCGATGGAAACGGCCGGACCCCGGGACGCGGCCCGGAAGCTGCCGAAGACATCCTTGGCCAGCGGGTCGGCGGACGCGGGCAGGACAAGGCCAGCCACGATGGCGGCGGCGGTCAGGATTTTTCGGATCACTGCTCTACCTCTCCTTCGGGTTTGACCCAGACTAGCAGGATCAGCGCCAGGATGAATAGCGCGATCAGCGGCGAAATGCCGATCCGCTGGTTGCCGCTGGCATCGGTGACGATCGCGATCAGCAGGGGGGCAAGGAAAGCCGTGGCCTTGCCGGACAGGGCGTAAAGGCCGAAACCCTCGGCGGCGCGGGCCTCGGTCGTGTGGCGGACCATCATGGTGCGGCTTGCGGCTTGCAGCGCGCCGCCCGCGCCGCCGATCAACGCGCCGCACAGGAAGAACACCAGATCGGGCACGAAAAACCGCCCCAAGACGGGGGTTTGCGGCACGGCCAGGCCGAACAGCGTCTGGCGGTCCATGCCGACCACGACCAGGCAGACGCCAGTCAGGATCAGGATGGTGGCGACGATCACGGGCTTGGGGCCGTAAGCCCGGTCCGCCCGCCCGCCCGCCCAGCTGACGATGGCGGCGGCCACGGCGCTGACCACGCCGAAGACGCCCGCCAGGAAGACCGGCCAGCCCAGCACCGTGCCCGCATAAACGCCGCCGAACCCGTAAAGCGCGTTCAGCGCGTCGCGCGACAGCATGGACGACGCCAGCCAGGCGGCAAGGCTGCGGCGGTGGCGCAGGCTGCGGATCAGCGCCACCAGATCCGCCATGGCGGCGCCGATGCGGACGGGCCGGCGCGGGCCGCGCGGCTCGCGGACCCAGAGAAAGAAGGGGATCATAAAGGCGGCATACCAGATCGCCACAAAGGGACCGACAAAGCGCGTGCCTTCCCGCGCCGCCGGATCCAGGCCGAACAGCGGCTCAATGCCGATCAGCGTCTTGCCCCCCGGCGTTTCCTGGAACAACGCCAGCATGACCGCCAGCGACAGGACGCCGCCCAGGTATCCGAAGGCATAGCCGGATCCCGACAGCCGCCCGATCTCGTTCCGCGGGGCGAGGCCCGGCAGCAGGGCATTGGTGAAGATGGTGGCGAACTCGACCCCGATCAGGCCGATGCCGAACAGCACCACCGCCTGGATCAAGGCGGGCTGCTGGGGCATCAGAAGCCACAGCCCGGCGGAGCCCGCGACGTAAAGCACCGAGAAGAACCGGATCCACGGCATCCGCCGCCCCGTCGTGTCGGCGACCGCCCCCAGGATCGGCGCGCAAAGGGCGATCACGATGCCGGCGGCCGACAGCCCGTATCCCCACAAGGCCTGGGCCTGCGCGCCCGCCAGCCGCAGATCGCCGCTGACGTTCAGGAAATGGCGCTGCGCGACCTCGGCGAAATAGACCGAGAAGACGAAGGTCAGCAGAAGCGTATGAAAAGGCTGGCTGGCCCAGTCGAAGAACCACCAGCCCCAGATCCGTTTGCGGTCCATCCGCCCCTCTTGCGCGCGTTCGGCGTCATAAGGCCCAAGGGCCGTCAGGCTGGCAAGTGGGCTTTTGCGTCAGGGGGAAGCTCGGGCGGCCAGGGGCGCAGGGCGTCCGCCTCGGCCCAGGCGGCGATCCAGCCGGGCAGGGGCGGGCTGTCGGCCGAGGCGCCAAGCGCCGCCATCACCTCGGCCGGGGGCACGATGCCCCGGGCCGAGGTGATGGCGGCGCGGATCAGCACCTGATTGCAGCAATCCCCGCCCTTCCACATCGACTGGTCCATGTAAAGGAAGCGGTGATCCCATCCCGCCACGCGCGACATCATCGTGAAGCGGTCGAAGGCGCGGATCCGGCGGCGGTAGCGGACCGAGCTGCCCGCCACCGTGATGCCCCATCCCCGCCGCCGCAGGATCGGGATCAGCCCGCTGCGCTGCGCCATGGGGATGCGGCCCAGGTCGAACAGGGTCAGGGTGCGGCCGTTGTTCAACTCGATCCAGGGGTCCAGATCCCAGGGCCAGCAGACATGGGTCGAGACATGCGTTTCCGTCACCGCAAGCCGCGGGGCGTTGCGGAACTTGACCATCTCCTTGGCGAAGCGGAACAGGGGATACATCGCGCCTCCTGGGGGTTGCCGGGCAGGGGTGGCCCCGGCCCACGCGATCGTCAACCAGGACGCTGCGGCAACTTGCTTGCGAAGGGGGGCGCGCATCCCCATAACAGGCCCGAACACGGAAAGAGGGCATGATGGGAACGCTTTACGAGGCCTTGCAACTGATCCTGCAAGTGGTGTGGTTCGTGATGATCGTCCACATCATCATGTCCTGGCTTATCAACTTCCAGGTGCTGAACCTGCGCCAGCCGCTCGTGGCGCAGCTGTGGGACGGCCTCAACCGTCTGCTGGAGCCGATCTACCGTCCGATCCGGGGCGTGCTGCCGAACACCGGCGGGCTGGATCTGGCACCCTTGGTGCTGTTCATTATCATCATCATCCTGCAACGCGCGCTGGCCAACAACGCGGGCTTCTTTTACGGGATGTGATGCCGGGGGACTTGCTGCGACAGGTCTGGGGCTTCGACGGTTTCCGCCCCGGCCAGCAAGAGATCGTCGAGGCCGTGGCCCGGGGCCGCGACGTGCTGGCGATCATGCCCACGGGCGGCGGCAAGTCGCTGTGCTTCCAGTTGCCCGCGCTGATGCGGGACGGGGTGACGGTGGTCATATCCCCGCTGATCGCCTTGATGCGCGACCAGGTGCGCGCGCTGCGCGAGGCGGGGGTGGCGGCGGGCGCGCTGACCAGCGGCAACACCGACGAGGAAACCGACGCCGTGTTCGGGGCCTTGTCGCGGGGCGAGCTGAAGCTTCTCTACATGGCGCCGGAACGGCTGGCCTCGGGCGGGACGCTGCCCTTGCTGCGGCGCGCGGGCGTGACCGCCATCGCCGTGGACGAGGCGCATTGCGTCAGCCAGTGGGGTCACGACTTCCGCCCCGACTACCTGCGCATCGGGGATCTCAAGCGCGCGCTGGACGTGCCGCTGGCGGCCTTCACCGCCACGGCGGACGTGGAAACCCGGGCCGAGATCGTCGCGCGCCTGTTCGACGGCCAGGCCCCCGTGACCTTTCTGCGCGGCTTCGACCGGCCCAACCTGCGGCTGGCCTTCCAGCCCAAGGACAGCCCGCGCAAGCAGGTGATGGCTTTCGTTGCGGCCCGGCGCGGGCAGTCGGGGATCGTTTATTGCGCCAGCCGGGCGCGGACCGAAACGCTGGCGCAGGCGCTGACCGAGGCGGGACACGCGGCGGTGGCCTATCACGCGGGGCTGGAGGCCGAGACGCGGCGGCAGGTCGAGGCGCGGTTCCAGCGCGAGGACGGGCTGATCGTGGTGGCCACCATCGCCTTCGGCATGGGCATCGACAAGCCCGACATCCGCTGGGTGCTGCACGCCGACCTGCCCAAGTCCATCGAGGGCTATTACCAGGAAATCGGCCGGGCGGGCCGCGACGGCGATCCGGCCGACACGCTGACCCTTTACGGTCCCGACGACATCCGCCTGCGCCGCACCCAGATCGACGAAGGCCTGGCCGAGCCGGCCCGCAAGTCCGCCGACCACGCCCGCCTGAACGCGCTTCTGGGCCTGGCCGAGGCGACCGGCTGCCGCCGCCGCAAGCTCCTGGCCTATTTCGGCGAGGATCCGGCGGGGGATTGCGGGAACTGCGACCTGTGCCTGGCCCCGCCCCGGCTGTTCGATGCCACGCAGGCGGTGCGCAAGGCATTGTCGGCGATGGTGCGCACGGGGGAATGGTTCGGCGCCACGCATCTGATCGACATCCTCACCGGCAGCACCACCGACAAGGTGCGCGAGCGCGGCCACGACCGCCTGCCGACCTTTGGCGTGGGGCGCGAACACAACCGTGCCCAATGGCAGGCGATCTTCCGGCAGATGATGGGCCGCGACCTGTGCCGCCCCGATCCCGAACGCCACGGCGCCCTGCACCTGACCGCCGCCGCGCACCCGATCCTGCGCGGCGAGGAAAGCGTGACCCTGCGCCACGACACCACCAGCTCGAAGCCCGCCACCGTGTTGCGCACCCAGGTCAGCGAGGAGGACGAGCCGCTGCTTTCGGCGCTCAAGGCCAAGCGCCGCGCCCTGGCCGAGGCCGCGCGGGTGCCCGCCTATGTCATCTTTCCCGACCGCACCCTGATCGAGATGGCCGAAAAACGCCCCCGGACCCTAGACCAGATGGCCCAAGTCGGCGGGGTGGGCGCCAAGAAGCTGGAAAGCTATGGCCGCGACTTCCTGTCGGTCATCGCGGGCGACGTGCCGGATATGCACCCGCAGCGCCGCAAGCTGGCCGGCCGCCCCGAAGGCGCGCTGTTCGACCGGCTGGTCGCGGTGCAGGCCGACCTGCTGCGCGGGCCGGACGGCACGGAAAAGCCCTTGTCCTGTTCCACCGCCCAGATCCGCCGCATCGCGGAGGCGAGGCCCGCCGATCGGGCCGGGCTGGCCCGCCACCTGGACGAGGCCCGGCTGGACCGGTTCGGCGAGGCTTTTCTGCGGGAAATCGCGGACGCCTGACATCTTTTCAGGGTAATGTGAACAGGCATCGCGGCGCGGCGCGCCTATGATCCGCGTTGCGCCTGTGCCCGATGGGAGAAACGCCATGCCGCTTCGCTGGTCCGATGTCACGCCGAAGAAAGACTACCTGAACCGCCGCGCCTTTATCGCCGCGGGCGCCGCCGCGCTGGCCGCGCCCGCCTGGGCGCTGACCGGCAAGCCGTCGCCTTATTCGACGGATCAGACGCCCAACACGCTGGAGGAGATCACCAACTACAACAACTTCTACGAATTCGGCATGGACAAGACCGATCCCGCGCGCCGCGCGGGCGCACTGGACACCGACCCCTGGTCGGTCGAGATCGGCGGCATGGTGGACCGCCCCGGCAGCTACGCGGTGGACGACCTCGCCCCCGCGAACGCGCTGGAGGAGCGCATCTACCGCCTGCGCTGCGTCGAGGCATGGTCGATGGTGATCCCCTGGATCGGCGTGCCCCTGGCCGGGGTGCTGGACAGGGCGGGCGTGCAGCCCGGCGCGAAGTTCGTGGCCTTTGAAACGCTGCACCGCCCGGAACAGATGCCGGGGCAGAACCGCCCGATCCTCGACTGGCCCTACAAGGAGGGCCTGCGCCTGGACGAGGCCATGCACCCGCTGACCATTTTGGCCACCGGGCTTTACGGCGAGGCGCTGCCCAACCAGAACGGCGCGCCGATCCGGCTGGTGGTGCCGTGGAAATACGGCTTCAAGTCCATCAAGTCGATCGTCAGGATCACCCTGACCGACCGCCAGCCGGTCTCGACCTGGCAGGCCATGCAGCCCCGTGAATACGGCTTTTACGCCAACGTGAACCCGCAGGTGGACCATCCCCGCTGGTCCCAGGCCACCGAACGCCGCATCGGCGCGGGCCTGTTCGGCGGGCGCGAGGAAACGCTGATGTTCAACGGCTATGGCGACCAGGTGGCCCGGCTTTACGCCGGAATGGATCTGGCGAAGGATTATTGATGCGGGCCGCGCTGAATGGCTGGCTGCGCCGCCTTCCGGTCTGGGCCTTGTGGCTGGGCGGGCTGGTTCCCTTGGCGCTGCTGGTCTGGGACACCCTGACGGGCGGCCTGGGGATCGATCCGATCCGCGACATCGAACACCGGCTGGGACGCACGGCGCTTTATTTCCTGGTTGCCAGCCTGGCGGTGACGCCCGCCCTGCGCATCCTGGGCATAAGCTTCATGCGCTTCCGCCGCGCCTTGGGCCTGCTGTGCTTCACCTATGCCGGGCTGCATGTGCTGTCCTGGATGCTGATGGACATGGCGCTGCTGTGGGGCGCGATGGCGCGCGACGTGGTCAAGCGACCTTATCTGGTCTTCGGGATGGCCGCCTTTGTCATGCTGCTTGCGCTGGCGATCACCTCGAACAACTGGTCGGTCCGCCGCATGGGCGCGCAGGCCTGGCGCAGGCTGCATCGGCTTGCCTATCTGGCCGCGCCCCTGGTGACGCTGCACTGGATCTGGGCCTTGAAGACATTCCCCCTGGAGCCGGTCCTGTGGCTGTCCGCGATTCTGCTGCTTCTGGCGTCCCGAATCGCGGTTCCGCGGCCGATCCGCTGGGGCGCCCCGGCGGCGGCCAAGTAATGATCTTTGTTAAACAGCATGTTATGAAAAATGTAACGGTTCGGCGAAAAAAAATGCGCAAAGGGACTTGCGGCTTCTGACGGCTCTCCGTAAATACCGCTTCACCGAAGGCGGGAACGCTGATGGGGACGGGGAAGCGGGCTTTTTGGTTTGTGGACCTTGAGGAA